>JAAXQB010000188.1 GCA_012329085.1 Methanosarcinales archaeon
CAGACAAAACCAAGACAAAACCAAGCCAAAACCAGACAAAAATAAAATAGAATTGGTTGGTAGTAAATTGGTAGAAAAGGTTGGTAGTAAGTTGGCAAAAAATCAATTAGCGATATATCAATATATGGCAAAAAATCCATACATCACCAAAAGAGAATTATCAATAAAATTAAAGATAAGCACTACGGCGATAGATAAAAACATATTAAAACTAAAAAATTTAAAATTAATAAAAAGAATAGGACCTGCCAAAGGAGGCCATTGGGAGATAATTCAAAATGGTTAAATTCACAGAACAAAACATAGAATATGCAAGCTTAGAAATTTTACAAGAATTAGGCTATAAAATAATTCATGGGATGGACACTTCCCCAGATTTAGAAAACCCCCTAAGAAATAATTGGAACGAAGTAATTCTAACCCCCTACCTAAAAAAAGCAATCCAAAAATTAAACCCTAAACTTCCAGAATCCACAATAGAAGAAGCCATAAAACAATTAAAAAGACTAACAACAATAGATTTAATAAAATCCAATAAAGAATTTCATGCCTTTCTAACAGAAGGAATCCCATTAGAATATAGAAACAAACAAGGAAAAATAATTTCAGATAACATAAAATTAATAGATTATCAAAATCCAAACAACAATCAATTCATAGGCATAAATCAATTCACAGTTATAGAAAACAATAAAAACAGAAGACCTGATATAATAATTTTCATAAACGGATTGCCAATTTCAGTAATTGAAATTAAAAATCCAATATCAGAATCTGCAAACTTAGAATCTGCTTATAAACAACTTCAAACATACAAAGATCAAATCCCCTCACTATTCCTCTACAACGAATTACTAATTATTTCAGATGGAACCTATGCACAAGTTGGAACAATAACCTCAAACAGAGAATGGTTTTTACCTTGGAAAACTATTGATGGAAAAGTAAATGCCCCTAAAACAATACCTCAAATTCAAGTAATGTTTGAAGGCATGTTTAATAAAAATAATTTATTAGATATTATTAGAAATTATATTTCTTTTTCAAAAGATAAAAAGCAAACATTAAAGATTCTTGCAGGATACCATCAATATCATGCAGCAAATAAAGCAATAAATAAAACCATTGAAGTCATTGGAAACTCTAAAAAAATAGGCATCGTTTGGCATACACAAGGTTCAGGAAAATCCTTAACACTTGCATTTTATGCTGGGAAATTACAATTACAAGAAGAACTAAACAATCCAACAATAGTAATCATAACAGATAGAAATGATTTAGATGACCAATTATTTGGAACTTTTTCTAATATTTCATGTTTAAGAGAAAAACCAAAACAGGCAAGAAGTAAAGAAGAACTAAAAGAATTATTAAATCGTGTCTCTGGCGGAATTATATTTACAACTATTCAAAAATTTAGTGAAGATAAAGAACACATATCTGATAGAACAAATATAATTGTCGCAGCCGATGAAGCTCATAGAACACAATATGGATTTAAAGCTAACATTAATAAAGACACAGGGGAAACAACATATGGTTTTGCAAAATATTTAAGAGATGCACTTCCGAATGCTTCTTTTATTGGTTTTACTGGAACTCCTATTGATTTTGAAGATAAATCAACAATAGCAATATTTGGAGATTATATTGATGTTTATGATATAGAACAAGCAGTTCAAGATAAAAGAACAGTAAAAATTTATTATGAATCTCGTCTTGCAGAATTAACATTAAATCAAAAAGAAATTAAGAAAACCGATGAAAAATTCGATAAACTGATGGAGACAGAAGAAGAATATAAAATTAGTAAATTAAAATCGGAATGGACTCAACTTGAAAAAATAGTTGGTGGAGAAGCAAGAATAAAACTCATTGCCAATGATATTGTGAAACACTTTGAAAAAAGATTGGATGTAATGGAAGGGAAGGCAATGATTGTTTGCATGTCAAGAAGAATTTGCATTGAACTTCATAATGAACTTAAAAAAATAAAACCTGATTGGTATAACAAAGAAGATGACAAAGGTTTTATGAAAATAATAATGACAGGTTCCGCATCTGATGGCGTTGAATGGCAAGAACATATAAGAGATAAACGAAGAAGAAGAGAATTAAGCGGGATATTCAAAGACCCAAATTCTGAATTTAAATTGTCTATTGTTATAGATATGTGGCTTACAGGTTTTGATTGCCCTTCACTGCATACACTATATATTGATAAACCAATGAAAGGGCATGGTTTAATGCAGGCAATTGCAAGAGTAAATAGAGTATATAAAGATAAGGAAGGCGGACTTATTGTTGATTATCTTGGACTTGCAGAAGATTTGAAAAAAGCATTAAAAAATTACACAATTTCAGGTGGAAAAGGAAATCCTGTTTTTGAGCAAACTGAAGCAATCGCAATAATGATAGAGAAATTTGAAATTGTAAGTCAAATGTTTCATGGGTTTAATTATAAAAGATTTTGGAAAGCAACTTCCAAAGAAAAAATGCAAATAATCCCAGAAGCAATGGAACATATTCTATCAATTCCAGATGGTAAAAAAAGATATATTAGGGAAGTTACAGGATTGACTAAAGCTTTTGCTCTTTCTGTGCCCAGCAAAGAATCTGAAAAATTGCGAGATGAAGTTGGATTTTTTCAAGCCATTAAAACCTCAATATTAAAAAATACTGAAACAATAGGAAATCAAAAAACCGATAGCGAATTAAATTCTGCAATTAAGCAAATAGTATCAAAAGCCGTTTCAAGTGAAGGTGTAATTGATATTTTTGGCGTAGCTGGAATTGAAAATCCTGAAATTTCAATTTTATCAGATGAATTCCTTGATGAAATTAAAGGAATGGAATTTAAGAATTTAGCATTTGAAGCTCTTAAAAAACTATTGGCAGATCAAATAAAAATACGATTTAGACAAAATAAGGTTAAAAATAAACGGTTTTCTGAAATGCTTGAAGCCGTAATTAAAAAATATCAAAATAGAAGTATTGATTCTGCTCAAGTAATTCAAGAATTAATTGAAATTGCAAAGAATGTAAGAGATGATAAAGCAAAAGGCATAGAATTAGGTTTATCTTTAGAAGAAGAAGCTTTTTATGATGCGTTATCAGATAACGATTCTGCAAAAAAAGTATTAGGCGATACAATTTTAAAACAGATTGCATTAGAATTAACTGAGTTGGTAAGAAAAAACACCTCAATAGATTGGACATTAAGAACAACAGTTCAAGCAAAATTGAAAGTTATGATTAAAAGATTGTTGAGAAAATATGGGTATCCACCAGATACTGAAAAAATGGCAACAGAGCTTATTTTAGAACAAGCTAAATTATTTGCACAAGAATGGGCTTTGGTTTAGTTTTTTTATCAAATTTTATCAAAATAACTTTATCAAGATATTCATTTTATATTATCTTCCTTTTGTACTTCTACACCTAAAAATCTACCTATAGTAGGAAATCTTAAAATAATAAATACCAAAAGTATTGGAACAAATACAACAAGAGTGCTAATAATAGGTCCCATTTCTTTTCTTACCAATAGAAACCCTGATATAGTACCTACCATCATGCCTATCAATGCTCCTACTAGTTTTGTTAACGAAGTTAGTTTTACTTCTATTATTATAGGAAAAAATCTTGCGAAAACTGCCCCACAAATTATGATACAGCTAATTATGATTATAAATGTCAATATTTCCATGCCAATCCCCTCCTTATAAACTTGCTATTTACAGCATCTACAAACTGTCTATTATACATTATTTTATATATATTTATCATATTCCTCCTTTTTGATTGAAAATAAATAAGTGATTGAGTGAATTTTGTTTGCTCTACATATTATAAATAATCGTATCCAATAAATATAATATCACGCGTCTAATTTTTTTTGCTTTATGCCATGTGCAATCTGTATATAAGATATGCTATATTTTATAGCATAATTTAAATTAGATTGCCCACATAATATA
>JAAXQB010000323.1 GCA_012329085.1 Methanosarcinales archaeon
ATGGATATTAAGAAGTGGTAAAAAAATGGAGAATGGATTATTTAAAACAAAATTTAAAGAAACTGAAATTGGGATGATTCCGGAAGAATGGGGAGTTAAGGAACTAAGAAGTGAAATTGAATTATCTTATGGTAAAAGTCTCCCAAAAAGAAATCGAATTAAAGGAAAATACTTAGTTTATGGTTCTAATGGTGTGGTAGATACTCATAACAAATATATTGTAAAAGCTCCCGGAATTATAATTGGAAGAAAAGGAAGTGTTGGAGAAATAGTATTTTCTAAACATGATTTTTATCCTATTGATACAACATATTATATTATTTTAAAAAAGAAAGGTAACATTTCTTTTTGGTATTATTTCCTTCAAACTTGTTATTTAAATAAAATGAATTCACATGCTGCAGTTCCGGGTCTTAATAGAGAGGATGTTTATATTCTAAAAAAAGCAATTCCGCCTATCCAAGAACAAAAAGCAATCGCAAAAATTCTTTCAGATTTAGATTCAAAAATAGAATTACTTCAAAAACAAAATAAAACATTAGAAAATATAGGTCAAGTAATTTTTAAACATTGGTTTGTTGATTTTGAATTTCCAAATGAAAATGGAAAACCTTATAAATCTTCTGGTGGAAAAATGATTGATAGTGAATTGGGGGAGATTCCTGAAGGGTGGAGTGTTGGAAATATAGATGATGGAATATCTTCAAAATTAATTAAAACTGGAATAAATAATTTTAAGAATGAAAAAACTTATTTAACAACTGCTTGTGTTAATGGCAAAGATATAATTGATACTTCTACAAAAATAACTATAATTAAAAAACCGTCAAGAGCAAATATGCAACCAATATTCAATAGTATTTGGTTTGCTAAAATGAAAGATAGTAAAAAAGTATTATTAATTAACGCGTATGATAAATGGATTTTAGATAATATTATTCTTTCAACAGGCTTTTCAGGTATAAAACCTTTAAACGATATGCTATATTACTTATGGATTATAATTAGTTCAAATAAATTTGAGATTGAGAAAAATTCATTATGTTTGGGAACTACAATGCAAGCTATAAACAACGAAAATATAAGAAAAATAAAATATTTAATTCCTAAAAATAATTTAATCAATAATTTTAATAAAGTTGTAGATGCCAATTTTCAAAAAATTTCAATAAATAAATTAGAAATAAAAACGCTCCAAAAAACAAGAGATTTACTTTTACCAAAATTAATGAGTGGAAAAATAAGAGTAAAATATTAAAATCACACCAATTTTAAAAAAATCACTTCAATTTTGACAGTAGGTTTATAAATAAATAAACTATATAAATTATGATGAAAAATTTTGATTTAATATATAAAATTTATTTTTTTAATAGGGTGGTTTTTTTAAATAGAGATTTGAAATGATTTTTAAAATGCAAAAATATTTAAGTATGGGGAAATGAGAGATTTACTTTTACCAAAATTAATGAGTGGAAAAATAAGAGTGAAATATTAAAAATTGAATAAAATAACAAATCTATCATATATATTTTGATTTTAAATTTAATAATGATATTTTAGCAAAGTTTAATTTAGTTATAAATGCATTATTTAATAGAAATATATAGAATCAATTGTAAATTTATGTATTAATGCAATTGTGGAATATGTTGTTGTTTAAAAATTAGTGTTAAAATAATTAAGATTAAATTATGAGTAAACATATTGAAAACATTAAAAATTTAGATAAATTGGGATTATACATAACTTCATTATGGTTATTATTTTTTATGTTGATAATATTAAAAGCTGATATTTCAATCATTTTCAATAACAACTTTACCATTATAGAATTGCTAAAAATAAATATCATTCCGATTATTAGTTTTATATTCTTATGTTTAGGCATAGCATATTGTTTTTATTTTGATCATAAATTTAAAGGAACTGCACCAATACAAATAAAAGTAGAAAAAATTAAAAATGTAAATTATGAGCACATTCTTTTTCTTACAACATATATAATCCCTTTATTAAGTTTTGATGTTAGTAATGGAAAGTATTTATTACTATTAGTTGTTCTATTGATAAGTATAGGCATAATTTATATAAAAACAAATTTATTTTATGCAAATCCCACTCTTGCATTATTAGGTTATCGCATTTATAAAATAACAGGTGGTAGGAATGTTGAATTAAAAAAAGATTATTACAGAGACATAATAATAATTACAAAAACTAAAATTCAAACTAATAACGAAATTCAATTAATATTATTAAGTGATAATATTTATTATGGGAGACCAATATGATGTCATTAATTAAAAAGTTAGAAGAATTTTTAAAAAAAGAAAATTTATCAGTTGTAATTTATTTTAGACTTAAAGATGGAACTGTAAAACTTGCTGACATTGATAATAATGTATTGCCAATGATTTTAGATTTGTATAAAAATAAAATAAAAAAGGAAATAATTAACAAAGAACATTTAGAATTTTTAAATCTTTCAAAAGCAGATGAAAGAAAGAATGTTATTTACATATATGATTTTGATAAAGAGCGAGAACCTTTTTTAAGTATAGATGCGGTTGTTAATGATGAAAAAATAAATAAATTCAGTTTTTCTAATGATAATTTAGAAAATATTGATGCAATCATTGCAAAAATTGGCAATGCTGGTCAAAGTATATATTTATATAATAAATTTTATGCAGTTAATTTAATTAAGCAAGGCAATACAATACCCATAATACCCATTTGGAAATCCGATTATCGTTTTAAAATGTTTAATGACAATGTAATTAGAATTTCAGGCACATTTGATATTCTAAGATATGACAATATATATTATATTAAAAATTATGAAATTTTGGAAAGATATTATCAATTCAGTGATGTAATTAATAAACAAGTAAAAAATAATTTTGAAAAAATAAAAAATTGTAAAATAATTGATAATGAGATTAAATTATCAGAATATCTTAACAAGAATCTTTCTCGTGCTAGAAAATTTATAAAAATAATGGCTTCATCAATGGTTATTCAAAATAATATTGCCAACAATGAATTAATTTCATTTGTTACAAACAATCCTAAATTAAAAGATAATTTTAAAATAAATGATGAAAAAACTAAATTTATATTAAATACAAATAAAAATTGTGATTTTTTCCTCAAATTGTTAGATGATGATTTTTTAAAATCAGAACTAACACAAGAACAATATGAAGCACTTGCTAAAAACAATTTTTAAATATTAAATTAAAGCATATATTTTTATCCATCTCATGACCAAAATCACAAAGCAATATACACAAAAAGGGATACTACTAAATGAACGCTAATAATTTATTGGATTTAATAAAAACAGGCAAAGGATACACCATCGAATTAAAAGAATCCATAAACTCTTCATTAGGAAAAGAAATTTGTTCATTTGCAAATGCACAAGGCGGAAAAATTATCATTGGAGTTGAAGACAAAACAAACATAGTTAAAGGATTTAAACTTACAAACAAAGATAAATCTAAAATCCAAGACATAGTTAGAAACATAGACCCATCTTTTAATGTTCAAATAGAACAAATTCAAAATATTGTAATTATCTATGTTCCTGAAGGAAAAAATAAACCATATACAGTAAATGGTCATTTTTATATAAGACAAGGA
>JAAXQB010000317.1 GCA_012329085.1 Methanosarcinales archaeon
CTTCTCTTAAAGAATTAACATATTGACTTAAAAATAAATGCGCATCATTTGTATCAAGTAAAAGTTCAGTCGGATATTCATTAAAAAGCACATCTTCAATTATAGGGCATATAGATGATGCACGATTCAACTCCGTGAGAAATTGCTCTTTAATATCATCTCGTTTTATGTTGTATAGCTCTATGTTTGACCTGCCATCCCATAAATCATTTGCATCAATGATACTCCCATCAATAATAGACCGAAGATAAAAATTAAGCAGCCATTTTGAATTTTCATCATCCATATGACTCACATCATCTATTTCACTTAATGGTGCAAGTTTAAATCCAATTTTAAATATAGATGACAAGTTTATTGAAATTAAATCATCTGTATAATTTTTAAACGAAATCAATGAATTTTCGCCACTTCCATTCTTTACAACAAATCTTGAATTGTTTTTTGTTAATGATTCAAACCATTTTTCTTTTGTAGGAAGTGTTTTTGGTCGCCTCCCCCTTCTTGATGGTAAAATTTTTTTATTCAACAAATTAAATTTTATATAAGAATCGATACTATGATTTAAAAAATTTAAAACAATATCAAATGATTGATTTTTACCATTATGGATATTGGTTGTTGCCCCAAATGAATATGGCATCGAATTGGCAAGAATGTTAATTTTATTGAATATGGGCTTTGAAAGATTAACATTCCAATTAGAACTGTAAGTTACATTACCATTTTCTTCAGTTTTTAATTCATTAATAGAGGGCAAAACATGTTTAAAAAGCATCAAATCTGTAGATAGTGTTGAAAGTGATATATAATAGTTAAATGAATTACTTGTACTAAGGCATAGAGCTCTTCTATTTAAGCGATAAAAAAGATTTAAAATATCTTCTTTGCTAAATGAAATTGTAGAAACTGTCCATGATTTAATTTGTGATGCCTCGTCTATATTAAAAGTAACGCCGTGTGATTTAGATGATGAGGGGATTGGTATATACTCATTAGAAGGTAAAAAAATTTCTAATGAATCATAATTTTTATTTTTTATAAATTTATGCTTTGTAAATGCATGAATTTCTTTACATAATAAATCAGATTCAACTGAAAACGGATGTTTTGCTACTGTTGATGCCTCAGAAATATTATTAATTTCTTTCATGGATTTTAACATATCAAAAGATTCTGCCCATAAATGAAGTTTATTTTCAATTCCTCCGACCCAAACTGCATGTAGATTAATCAAGAAGTATCACCATATAAAAATTTTAAAATTATTAACACGAGATAACGCTCATCAATTCATATTCTTGGAACGAATAAGTATTAAATGATGTTCAAAGAAATTTCTCTTTTTTTGGATATTTAAAAGAGTGGTTAAAAATTTATGATAATTAAATATACAATTCATGTATAATAAACTTTATTAAATTTTTATACAAATGAATTTAACTTTCGTAATATCTAATCATAAGCTTTAAATTATAAACCATTTATATTTTCATACTGCATATAGTTTGTAAATACATGTTTCTAAAAGAGAAACATGTTTTAGAAAATCTCTGATAGCTTATTCTCGAAGAGAATAAGCGTATGAGAAAATCTTTGATTTTCGATAGCTCATTCGGAACGAATGAGCGTAAACACTCATTCTTTCAGAATGAGTTTAAGAAAATCTTTGATTTTTGAAAGAATGGGCGTAAACACTCATTCTTTTCAAGAATGAGTTATTCGAAATGAATAAGCATTATATCATTTCTCGAAATATTGAATTTATACAATGCAAAAAGAAAAAACTTTAAAAGAAATTATAGAAAAAATAGAAAAAAAAGAAGCAATTATACTTACTGCAAATGAATTATGTGAAAAAATTAAATTAGGAGAAACATATGCGATAGATGATATTGATGTGGTGACAACTGCAACAAGGGGAATTATGAGTGGCACTTATGCAGTATTATCTTTTGAAGTTGCACCTCCGGATACATTTATCCGTGCATCAAAAGTTTGGTTAAATGGTGTTAAAGGTCAAATAGGTCCATGCCCAAATGAGAGGATTGGTATTTTAGACATAATTGTCAATGGTACAGAGCATAGTAAATACAACCATAATTATGGAGGTGGACATCTTTTTAGAGACCTTGTAGATGGAAAATTGATTAAAATTGAATTTGAAACTATTGAAGGATTTCATTTTAAAAAAGATATATATTTAAAAGATATGCCGCATGCAAAATTGTTTGCAACAAGACATGCATTTAAAAATTACCTTGCATTTACAAATCCTTCAAAAGAATTAAAACATACAATATTTCATACAGCAGAATTTAAAGGAAATTTGAAAGAAGCAACAATTTCAGGATGTGGCGAAATCAATCCTATCGAGAACGATCCAAATCTTGAAACTATTGGAGTTGGTACTAAAGTTTTAATTAATGGTGCAGAAGGCTTTGTAATAGGCACAGGTACGCGAAGCAGTTCAAAAAAACCAAATCTTTCTGGATTTGCAAACATGCATAATATGAATCCGGAATATATGGGCGGTTTTATTACATCAAATGGTCCAGAAATTATTAATTCATGGGCAATTCCAATTCCAGTACTAAATACAAAAATTCTTGAAAATCTTATAAAATTGGATGGTAAAATTCCTCTTACAGTTGTAGATGTGAATAATAGATTACCTTTGTGTAGCACAAATTATGGGGATGCATGGAATGGTACAGATTTTGCAATCAAATATAATGAAAATGTATGTATAAATTGTGAAATTTGTTTGATTGAAAAGATTTGTCCAATGAATGCAATAAATATAAATGGCGTAAAAAAAATACACGAATTGTGTTTTAATTGTGGATATTGTATTTCTAAATGCGAATATGGTGCATTTAGTGGAAATCTTGGTAACATTCATTATGATGATGGGGTGATTAAAAAAGAGATACCCATCACACTTAGGCAATCTGACAGAATGCGAGCAATACAACTTTCAGAAGAGCTTAAAAATAAAATAATTTCAAAAAAATTTTTAATGACAGAATTTGTTAATAAACTTATACCTTAGAATGGCACAATACCTTTTCCCAGTTATTTTAAAGCAATGATTAAAAATGATTTGCATAGATTTCGTTGCATCAGAGACATAAGAGGATTTTGAAAAACTCCTTAAAATAAACGTTTATTCATTCGAAAATCAAAGATTTTCTCGAACGCACATTCAAAACAAATGTGCTTTTCGAATAAGCTATCAAAAAACACCATAAAATATATAATGAATGGAGTTATATTAAAAGTAAATCAAAATTCTCATAAATCCAAAAAATTAGTATGTGCAATAAATACCAAAATAACTGGATTTTGGAACAATGCCGCAAAATATATTATTTAAATTAAATTGATATAATATTCAATAATGTATCGATATGATAAAATTATATATTAAAATATAAAATAAAAAATAATATAAACAGAGTATAAATAAATATGAAATTGAATATAATTAACAAAAAAATTACAGCTTTTGTTTTTGCAGCATTGATGATAGCTTCTGTATTTGCAGGGTTTGTCACGCCAGTAATGGCAATAGGAACACCAGTAGAAATAAATATAGAATCAGTCGATGTTAATCCTAATGATATATTTACAATAAATATAACATTAAGCAATACACCAACAGCAGGAGTAGGTGCATATGGATTCGATCTTATATTTGATCCTACTGTGGTGCAAGTAAAAGGAGTAACCAATATGCCAGGCATAGGTGTACCTAGCTGGGATAATGAAGCTGGTACGATACGAATA
>JAAXQB010000357.1 GCA_012329085.1 Methanosarcinales archaeon
AAAAAAATCTTTAATTTTTGATAATGATAAGTAAAGGAATTATAGTTTGATCATTCGGAACGAACGAGCGTTTGCTCGTTCGGGACATTCTGAGCGTTAGTATATAATTTGTAAAGCTCGTTCTTAAAGAGAACGAGCGTTTATTATATGCATAGAGAAAAATTTTAATTTTTCGTTGCATGTGATTTATAAAATGATGTGTAAAAAATCTATGTCAATCCATATCAAATTAAATTTCAATCTGCGTAATATTCGGACTGAATATTTTCAATCACTTTTCACAAATTTTTCAAATTAAACACATATGTTTTTTTCAATTTTTACAAAAAACTAAACATATTCTTTTTGGGTATATATAAACACAATTGCCTAATAATTTTTATAACTATTTAACTTTTAATTGTAACAAATTCACCATAATTAAAATTAAAATTGTGCATTCTTCCCCATATTCCAATATATTCAACTGCATTTCTATTTATAGACCAATCTGAAATAAAAAAATTCCTCTTTCTATTCCCTATCATATCTGTTAAAAAATACAATCTTCATTATTTTTAAATTAACAATTGCCTCCATCCCTTAACATTAATTTTCATAATTTTGATTTCATATCCCCCTATAATCCAAGCTCATCGAGATACTTCTCTATCTGCCCCTCTACGCATTCCAATTCAATTTTTATATTTTTAATATCCTTTTTAACTTCATCCAAATCAATCGCTTCTTCCTCTTCAAATGTATCAACATACCGCGGAATATTTAAATTATAATCATTTCCCTTAATCTCTTCAATTGTCGCCACATGCGAATACTTTTCAATCTCTTTTCTATTATGATAAGCATCCACAATCTTCAAAATATCTTTTTCTCGTAATATATTTTGATTTTTACCCTTATCAAATTCATTACTTGCATCTATAAATATTACGCCATTATCAACTCGATTTTTCTTAAATATCAAGATACACGCAGGAATACCAGTTCCAAAAAATAATTTTTCAGGCAATCCAATTACACCATCCAATAAATTATTCTCTATAATTCCCTTTCTTATTTTTCCTTCACTCGCACCCCTAAATAACACTCCATGCGGTAACACAACCCCAACCGTTCCATTTTCATTAGCAGAAGCTAACATATGCATAACAAAAGCATAATCTCCTTTCGATTTTGGAGGCAAGCCATATTCAAACCTATTATAAATATCATTTTCAACATCTTCTCTGCCCCATTTATCAAGTGAAAAGGGCGGATTAGCCACAACAACATCAAATTTCATCAATCTGTCCTCTTGTTTATGCAATGGGTTTCTAATCACATCTCCCCTCTCAATTCGTGCGTCTGTAATATCATGTAAATACATATTCATTCTACAAAGTGCTTGAGTCTGTCCATTTTTTTCTTGCCCATATATCTGAAAATCCTTATCATCAATTTCTTTTGTAACTTTAATAAGCAAAGAACCAGATCCGCAAGCAGGGTCATATATTCTATTTCTTGATTTTGGTTTTATCAATTTTGCCAACAAAGAAGATACCTTTGAAGGTGTAAAAAACTCCCCTCCTTTTTTACCTGCATCATCTGCAAATCTTGATATAAGATATTCATAAACATCCCCAATTACATCATTACCATTAAGTTTTGAAGGTCGCAAATCTAACGCGGTATTGTTAAAATCTTCTAATAAATTTTTTAAAATGACATTTCTATCACTTGTGCTTCCAAGATTGATATTACTATTAAAATCTATATTTCTAAATATGCCTTCAAGTTTTGTTTTATTTTTTTCTTCAATTTTTTCTAAAACTTTATTAATCAATTCTCCGAGATTATCACTTTCTTTATTCTTATATAAATATTCAAATGTGCAATCATCTTGTAGAATGAATTTATCAAGTTCAAGCATTATTTTGATTTGTTTATCATCATACTTTTGTTTTAATTCTTCTTTTTTTTCATCATGATAATCAGATAAAAATTTTACAAACAGCATTGTTAATATATAATCTTTATACACTGAAGAATCTACACTTCCCCTAAATGTATCGCACGCATTCCATACTATGTCATTGATTGTATCTTGTTTAATTTTTTCTTCTGTCATTTATATTACCAATTTCTCATTTATTTGATTATAATATTTTTCTTTTAATTCAATTAATTCTTTTAATAATTTCAATTCTTTATTTAATATTTTTGATATTCGTATGATTTGTTTTTGTTTATTCATTGGAATAATTGGAATTTCTAATTTTCTTATACTTGTAGGTTTTATCATAGTTATCATTGTGCCAACAATATCTTTATTAAATTCTTTTTGTGCTTTTTTAGAATTGATATATAAAGCTATGAATTCAGGCAATATTTTATTGATATGGTCTTTATTTAATCGTAAATTTATACAATATGATGGAATTGCTACATCTTGAAAGTCATCATCGATAACTCCTGCATAGATGGGCGGTCTAATTCTAACAATAATGTCTTTATTTTTTACCAAATATTTTAAGGCAAGTTTATCTTTAGTATAATAATCAGTAAAATCAGATGGATTTATAGTTCCAAATTTTGAAATAGATTTTAATGATATTAATTTATATTTGTGCTTTTGTTCTTGTTCTGTTGCTTGTTTGCGCGAGGGAACAACTCCTGCGTAAATGTTAGAAATTTCTTCAAGTTTCATATTATCAATAGATTTTGTATCATTTAAGGATTAACGATACACTATTTATTTAAAAGTAGTCATTGTATATAAAAGTATGTAAAAAATGTGTATCATTTTAAGATTAACAAAAATTGATATGTGGAAAAATCAAAAATTCCCCTTATTTGGTAGAACCTATTGTAAAAAATCTGTATAAATTCGTATCTTAAAAAATAGATTATCCGCAAACTTTCGCTAGAATTACGCAGATTATATAAATAAAAAATCTGCATCAATTCGTATCTTAAAAAATACATTATCTGCAGATTACGCAGATTACGCAGATTATAAAAAAATAAAAGTTTTAATTAAACAATCTTAACAAGTCCCTTTTTCGGAAAATATATCTCCCCAAACTGAAGTAAATTACTAATGGCTTTATCAAATTTTTCACTATCCATACCTTTATTTACCATACATCTGTGCAAATATTCTACATTTTGGACACACTATAACAGCATACATTGTAAATCAAATATTTTTAATTGCATCTGCAATAAGTGGTGAAACACTCACGCAACTTTGTATTTTATAAATAGTATCAGTTGCAATAATTTTTTCAACTCCTGCAAATTCAAGCT
>JAAXQB010000039.1 GCA_012329085.1 Methanosarcinales archaeon
CTACACCCATTCTATATAAAAAACCTATTTTCATTCATTATCGTAATCCATCAATAAGATTTTACTATATATTTTTTTCATTATATTTAAATATTGTGTTCAATCGTAATATTGAAATTATATAATCGATTTTAAACTATTTTTTATTTATACATAAAATCATAAAATTGATTTGCAATTTAAATGAAATGATATCACATATACATTAATGCATAATGATTTTTGTTATATCGCACAAATTAAATAAACCCCATCTTAAATTTATTTTTTCTAAACAACAAGTCTATCATATAAAACGATTATTCTATAAAATATAAAATATGTTAAATTTTTATTCATGCCATATAACATTTGTAAAAACAATTTTAAAATATATCGATTATACTAAATTGAAAAAAATCCTCTTGAAAATTATACAAAAAAAACATGTGCAATGCATGAAAATTAAAAAAATCCTCATTCATCACACACGATTACTAAAAATTATTACGCACTACACTTCTCTTCTATATACTTACCCAATCCCGACGAATCCTTTGGACCAATCATCACATTCCATTTACTCAAGTCTTCAAGTTCCCCTGATATTCGTGCAGAAAGTCCCGGAATAATCATTGCCTTATTATCAACTTTATTTTCAAGCTCAGTATCCTCAATTGCTTTTTGCACTTTTGGAGCACTAAGCTGCCTTCCTGCAACAGCCGCCTCTACACTAATACCATCCGTATCAATTACAAGAAGATAACAATCAACCTTTGCAGATTCCAAATCTGACGCAACTGTATAATAGGTCAATGCAAAATTTGTTGTCATAATCACAGGTGAAGATTTATTAGGTGATCCAATAACCTTCAATCCCGGTTCAACTGCAACAGGTTTTCTAGGGTCTGTATAAATATTCTGCCTCATTGTAAGAATTGGAATTAATGCCCACATTTCCATATTTCGTATTATAATCATATCTGCATATTTTGCAATCATCATAGATGCATATAACACTTCACTCAATTCCGCATTTTCATCAGATTCAATATAAATAGACATTGGAATTCCAAGAATTGGACAATTTAATATTTTCTCATCACCCTTTACAACACTTCTTCTCACATTAGTATAAGTATCTGTAACAAATGAAGAACCGGGATCAATAATAATATCTTTTACACCCATTTCAATTAATACGCCAACAATAGACTTCAATTCATTCATATCATTATCTGCAAATGCAACTACTGGGCATTTATATTGTATTGCAAGCTTTCCTATTTCGCCCCAATTATCTTTTGTTGCAGCATAAATAAGTGGTTTTCTATTACCTATAATCTCAAGAGCACCTTTAAGTGCATCTGAATTCCATGAGCACAATATAATATTCTTAGAGGCACTACAAGTTTTTGAAACTATTTCTACACACTTCTTAAATTTTTCAACATCCCCTGATTTATTTCTAACTGATATGCCTTGAAGTTTTAATATAATCCCAATTCGCTCAAATGCAAAATCATTTACATACTCAATTCGGTTTATAAGTTCTAACTCTTCCATCTCATCATGAACATCAATGATAATTGAAGTTTCATTAAAAAAGGTAGATTCGTGCCTATGTACAACTTCATCTCCTCCAATTATTGAGGTTCCCCATTCAATTTCTTTTATAGGTGGCGAAATCAATTCTTCAAGTTCTTTAAGTTTATCACCTTTAAGGTGTGGGCATTGACTTAATTTTACTTTTTTCTCAATTAATTGAGAACTAAATGCCATGCAAGTCTTTTCACCACACTTTTTACAATTTATTTTTGGAAGAAATTTATATATTGCAAGAGGTCCTAATTTCTTTTTTGCCATGATATATCACACCGCCATCCAATCTTTTGATTTTATTTTTCGTTTTTCATCACTAAGCAACTTTACCATATTCTTAAATAATACCATTGAATCTGGGCACATCATAAATAATACATTACATCCTGCAAGATATACAGATAATGCAAGTGTTGCCTCCCATAGAACACCTCGCTTCGCTTTATCTCCCCATTCAGGATTTTTCATCCATGCCTCTCTTGCACCCCATGCATTTGTAGTTCCAGATGCCATTGGCATTTGAAGGTCGGTATCTCCTTTAAGTGCATTCAATCGAATTCGCTCCATCACACTATAAGTATAATCCATTCCATATCCAAGTGGTGCAGTTGTTGGATCCATTATAATATCTTCATGTTTCATTCCAAGCCCAAGCATTTTTTTATTCAATATTTTTTGTGAATTAATATCAAGTTGAGTCCATGAAAGAACTGCATGCCCATACTTCATTCCGGCTTTCACAATTGGTTCATAATCCATATTCAAACTTGCAGAGTTTAACATGCACCTCTCACCTTCTGCCGCAGCTCCTGCATATTCTAATACAGTTGGATCTTTATCTGGATTTCCAGAACCACCTATTAACATTGGAATACTTATTGCTTGTAACACATCTTCAATCGTTTTTGCAGCTTCTCTTGCAGACCTGTCTTTTAAATCTGGGTCAGTAGTCACAAGATGGAAAGTAATAAGCTCTGCACCATATTTTTTCTCACAAAGCTTTGCCCATTCAGCAGGGTCATCCATCACTTCATCAAAATGCATAGTTATTGCTTTTGGAAGATTTAATCTCATATCAAATATATCAAAAGCAATGATAGGTTTAACAGGCGGACCTGCTTCATAAGGCATGTGAGTATCCCCGCCAATCATTACAGAACTTTTTCTTGTGCCTCCCTCAGACTTTGTATGTCCTATTTGGACGGCATTAATTTTACTTTTATAGCCAACAGGAACTTTTTTAAAATCAAGATTTTTAAATTCAGGGAATTTAGTTTCTATAATCTTTTCTCTTGCTTCTTCCTTCTTTTTATGAACAACTGCCATTTTTTCTATTACTGGCATCATTGATTGCAAATTAAGAGTTAAATCTATCTCTTCTGCATCGATACTGAAATTATTAATTTCAATTTCTTCAACATCTTTCAATGAGTCCATAAGTTTTTGAAAATTCATTAAATTCCTCCTTTTTTATTTTCCTTTTTGTTCCAATCCCCTGGAATTTGGAACGAATTAAATTATAATCGCTATTTTTCAATTGATTTTTCTTTTATTTTCTCGACAATCTTACCAACAGCTTTTGTTGCATCGCATTCTTCTAATTTAAGTAAAGATTTTCCTTCAAATGCATATTTTTCTACTTGCTGGTCATAAGGAATAAGCCCAATAAATTCAAGTCCAATAGAATTAGATTTAGCCAATATCTCTTTTTCATATGAATGATGAATCCTATTTGCAACGAGATATAAATGTTTAAATCTAGCACCAAGGTCAGTTGTCATTTTTTTTATTCGCTCTGCAGCATTAAATCCATGCGAAGACATATCAGTCACAATAATCATATCATCTACACCAAGTGTGGTTTTTCGACTTATATGTTCAAGACCTGCTTCAACATCAATAATAATATAATCATATGATTTTGTCATAGAATCTATGACCCACCTAAGCACATTATTTACTGCACAATAACACCCTGAGCCTTCTGGTCGCCCCATAACAAGTAAATCAAATTCATCAAGTTCTTCTACTGTTTCAAATATTTTTGATTCGAGCCATTTAGACCTATTCACGCCCTCTGGCAAATCATTTTGTTCAGACATCAATTCTTCTTTAATATCGCCAACAGTAGATTCAACTTCAACACCCAACATATCAGGCATATTTGAATCAGGATCGGCATCAATTACAAGAATATTATTTTCGCCATCTAATATCAATTTTCGTATAATAAGGGCAGAAAGTAATGATTTTCCTACTCCTCCTTTTCCAGATACTGCTATAATTCTCATAATTTTTTTATTATCACATTAAACGCACATTTTCTTTTAAGAATGTGCTTCCGAAGAAGAATGGGCGTTATATATAATTTGTAAAGCTCATTTGGAATAAATGAGCGTTTGCTCGTTCTTAAAGAGAACGAGCGTTTATTTTATATTAAGATAAAATTCCTTTTTTCTCGTAATTTGTTCAAAAAATCCATTCAAGATAAATGTTCGTAAATAATCATTTTTTCACTGCATATAATTTATAAAAGTATATACTGAGAGAAATTTTCAATAGCTTGTTTGAAACAAACAAGCGTTATCTCGAAATATGTTTAAGAAAATTTCTAATTTTTATTCTAAACGAGCATCAGCATATAAAATATAATTTTTTTATTTGATATATAAATTAAAACAAATATTTTATTTTTAATCTGCGTGAATCCTGAGGATAATATATTTTTAAAACACACGCTGATGCAAATGTTTTATTTGTATAATCTATGAATTAATATATTCTCTATTTTCATTACACATAATTTATAAAATTTATTTACTCATAGAAAAATTTTTAATTTTATGCTCACTTTCATTTTCACCCAATTCAATATCGCACTCGATTTTAACACCATTAAGTTCCATTGAATCCATTTCAATATCACACTCGATTTTAACACCATTAAGTTTTATATCATAATTATTCAAAAGTTCATTTAATCTATGAATGGATAACAGTTCTGTAAAATTCATTATATGTATTCTCCATATGATATATATTTCATAAAATCTTTAATAAATCATTTGGAACAAATGATCGTTTGTTCATTTGGAATAAATGAGCGTTTACACACCCATAAAAAGAATGTGCAACATTCATCATTTTTTTCGAATTATAATTTGATCTATATGTATTTTTGCATTTTTAAGAACTATCTTAAAACTTCCACTCGGAATTCCTTGCATTCCTGTCATTGTAGGAAGAACTTGCTCTACAACTTCCTTTACCCCTGTTACAATTTCAGAGTCTTCTTTTCCAGCTTTAATTTTAAGTGTAAGTGCATCATTGCCCTCACTACTAATAGTTCCTTCTATTTTATCTTCATTTTTAAGCTTATTTGCAACTTTGACAATTTGCTCTTTTGTGATTCCAACAACATCAGCAACTTCATCAAGATATATTTCATCTCTTGGTTTTATATATTCTAAAAATTGAGATTCCATTTCTTCTGTGATTTCAAAATCCCATCGTTGTGTGACAGGGTGTGTGGCTTTCTCTAAAAATGATTTTAAAGATTCTGTATCTTTGACAGTTTCCTCTGTTGCAATTTTATTAAAAATATCTTCTGGAATTGCATCTTTATATATTTCTTTTATAGTAGAAGGCAACCATACAATGCGATTCCATCCACCGTCTGCTTGAAGAAATTTACTAGACCGCATATAATCCATTGCAATTCCGAGTATCCCCTCTGTTTGTTCGCCACCGCCTGTTTGAGATGCCATTCTTGAAAATGGAACTCCCACTGGCGTTTCATCTGTGAAATCTCTATGAACTATTCCAATTCCATCTACTTCTGGAATATAAAATGCAAGAGATTCAAAACAGCCGCAAGAAGTATGTGGAAATCCAAACATACTATGTAAATAAAATCGCTCATTATCTCCGCCTGACCTTTCTACAACTAATGCATTTACGCCTTCATACTCCCCTTTTTCTTTATCCAATACTTTTCCTTTAATCACAGGAACCATTGCACCTTCTGAATCTGCTTTTGATGCCGCTCTTGCTTCTATCCAGCTTATTGCACCACAAAGACCCTTTCTTTCAGGTGTAATTACGCATACATGGGGTGGCGCAAAACTTTGACACATAAGGCATGAATAAAACTCTTCAACATCACTTTCTTTAAGATCTCGTGTTTTTTTATCTCTTGCTTCATGGGATTCTTTTGCAATTTGTATTACTTTTTTGGCTTCAGTTTCATCAGTTATAATTGTAATTTGCATTTTCTCAATAAGATTCCATTCAGTTTTAAATAAATCAAGTAATGCAGTTCCAAAATGAGTTAGTGTAAATCCTTTTTTGATTGCATCCTTGCTAACTCTGCACCAAATATCACTTCTTTGATTTAAATGCATAAATCCTTCAATAAAATTACAATATTCGTGAGTTTTTCTTTCTATAACTCCTTCCATATCTTCTTCAAGCTTCTCACCTGCAACTTCCATAAACATTACAAATGTTGATTTTGTGCCTTCTTCCATGTCTTTAATATCTAATCCACGAAGTGTGACTTTACCATCTTCAATATCATCTAAATTTGCAAGTTTTACAAGCTCACATTTTAATGCTACTTTTGGACCTCCAAGTTCTGCATACATCTCCTTTTTTCTAATTCTTTCTCCTTCAAATTGAGGACCTACCTCAAATGGCAATTCCATAAATATTATACTCCTTTTTAATAGTTCATTCGGAAAGCTCATTTGAAACGAATGAGCGTAATCACTCATTCTTTCAAAACGAGTTTAAGAAAATCTTTGATAGCTCGTTCGGAAAGCTCATTCGGAACGAATGAGCGTATGAGAAAATCTCTGATTTTCGAATGAACGAGCGTTTGCTCATTTGAAACAAATGAGCGTTTGCACATTCTCGAAGAAAATGAGCGTTATTCGACCAAATAAGCGTTATCTTGTTTCTCATTGGTTTTTATGTTTCAATTCAGGGGACTTTAAACTACAATGCATGATTTTCCCCTATATTTTTATTTTTTAAATTCTTCAATAATCGCATTTAATTTTTTGCCATTTATTAAAATAGACATGTTGGCACTTGGGTGGTATCTTGGGCAAATTGTCATTGTATCTAAATGTGGTGCAAAGTGTTTCAAAGTTGATAAGCCTTGCTCCCCAAGTGGACAAAGAACACCAAAAAATATTACAAGGTCATGCTGCCCTTCATTTCGTATGCCATCCCACGAAGAATCTCTTAGCCTATCAACAATGTTAATAACAGGCATAAACGCATCAGGTTTAAAATCTCTTTCAAGAAATCCTTTTATTGCATGCCCTACGGCAACTACGGGAATATCACACACCTTTAAAAGTTCGATAATATAATCTATCCCTAACTTATCATCATATTTAGAACTTAATAAAGAAGGACCAAATATAAATAATGGTCGTTTAGCTTTTTTTATTCTCTTTACATAGAGTTCTGGCGTGACTACTTTTGGAAGTTCTCCTTTTCCAAGACCTCTATTAATTTGCCAACAATGTTTAATATTTACTTTTGCAACATCTACCAT
This sequence comes from Methanosarcinales archaeon, assembly GCA_012329085.1. Next base: position 7,151 of record JAAXQB010000039.1, read on the forward strand.
TATAATTCACTTCCATTTATGTTTAAATCGTTCAAGGCTTGTAGGATCTGGGATTTTACTTGGTTGCCAATCCATCAATTTAAGCTCTTCCATCATTTTTTTCTTTCTAGACATTGGTAAATCTGATACACTTCGGACAAAAACATACCAATCATCAGGAAGAGTGCCAAAGTATTTTTCACTCAAATCAAAATAATGCGTAAGCTTTATCATTCTTCCCTTTGGAGTATCATTAGGACGAATGCACATTCTTGCCGCCATTACTATACACTCTTCTTTTGACTCTGCCGCATAAATAAGGTGCTCAGGTGCAGGTCCTATGAAACACTCTTCGCCATTTGATTTAACATCGAATGCATTCCAATCTTCTTTCTTGTCTTTTCTACCAAGATATAATCTTCGATACTTAGATGCGTGTGGTCCTATGATTGCAGGAATCCCCCATCTATTACATCCAACAGCAATTGCTTGTGCCTTTTGAGAGTATGCACCCCATGCAATTCCAACAGCTCCAATCCTATGCAAAATATAATCTGCTATTTCTTCATAATTTCCTCTTAGATTTCTTCTTGCAAATATGCCTGCAATCTTAATACATGCCCCCGTTATATGGGAATTTGAAACACATGAACCAACATTACATAATCCACCTTCTTCAAATCCTCCCGGATATTTTTCATATAAAGATACTCCATTTTCATCCTTATACATCGCAATATCCATTGCCGCACATCCTGATGCAACAACAATGTATTTTCGTTTAAGGAATTCTTCTGCCATTTCTGCAAGTGCTCCCCTTCCTTTTGGATAGTTTGCACACCCAATAAATGCAATAACGCCTGGAATTGTTCCAAGCACAATTGGTGCCCCAACGATTCTTATTTCCGTATCTAATATAGGACCCCTTCCAGACCTTAGCATGAATTTTTCTTCTTTTATTTCTTTTTCTGATGCTTTTTGTATCATGTCAAGTATAGGAATGTCCCACCCACATGCAGATTCACATACACCACATCCAAGACAAGTTTGATATACTTCTGAAAGTTGTGAAAAATCCCCTGTTCTTGCAAGTTTCATAGCATCTCTTATTGGTAAATCAAGTGGGCAAGAATTATCACATTCTTTACACAATTTACAACTTTTTGCAAGTGCTATTACTTCATCCGTATCAGGTATTGCTTTTATAGATTTTCTTTTTATAGATAATTCTTGTGCAACTCTAACAGCTACGATTCCTACCTTTTCCATGTCAAGTATCAATGCACCGGGTTCGCCTTCAACCAAATCTTTTATAATTTCATCTACTGAATCATTGGTTCTATCGGGCAAACCATAACAAATTTTGTCAGAAGTTGCAATAACTGCCATTTTAAGCTTTTTAGCTTCTTCAAAAGTATCTAATCGCACACATTGTTCATCAACAACAATAACATCAGGAACGCCAGATCGTATAAAATACAAATGTTTTGAAATATGTCCTACAACCTTTGCAGATTCTTCATATCGCGTCAATTCATGTGCCGTACAACAAAGTCCGCATATTTCAATTTTATCCAAAACATCATTATCTGTTGCATAATTAATAACTTCTATTCCCGGAACTACATTGTGCCCAACACAAAGAACCACTGGTTTATTTTTATCAACAGTCCCCATCCCAACTTCAACCAATGGTGCATTAGGGTCTCCTTTTGGAAAATTATATCCTGAAATTTGAGCAAGTTCTGCCGCTTCCATGGCAACATGGTCAAGCATTCCTGCATGCATGGATTTTGATTCAAAATCTATATAATTGCTCTCTTGTCCTGTATGCACTGCTGACATACATTGAGCAATTTGTCCCTCCACATAGATCATTACTTTTTTCAAATCTCCGATTGTTTCTGGTTTCATACCAAGAACAGTCATTATATTTGGTGCCGTATAATCAATAAAATTGCCAAGGTCTATTTTAAAATCTGGACCGTGTTCTTCTATTAAGTGATCAATCATATGAGTCCCATGTGAGCCATGTGTTGCCGTTCCGATACAACTTGATAGATGATACATTCTTGCTTGTTGTGAGTCTATTGTTATTCCACATGCACCTTTCTTACCAGCTGTAAGGTCGCAAGTCCCATATGAACAAAGATTACAAGTATCGCCTTGTGGTGCATAAAATGGCTTGTATCTTTTCATTAAAAAGTAATCCCAATTTCTTAGCGTTGTTATAGAAGGTTCTGGAGTTGGACCCATAGGAGATTTCCAATTATCCACTTCAATATCTTCTATGGTAAATGTGACATTATCTATTTTTGCAAGAGAACTTTTCAATTCTTTGACTTTGAATGCTATTTCACTAATAAGTTATCCCTCTCGTTTTTTTTATTTTTATATAGCTCATTTAAGAATGAATGAGCGTTATTTGATTTTTAAACTACAATCAATTTTTAAGATATGAGAAAAAATAGATTGTAAAATTTATGTAGAAATTATTTATTTTTAAGTTTTAAAAAGGCAATCATACTTTGAAAATCTGTATCAATATCGAATGTTGCACAATATTTTTAATTGTGTCATGACAAGATATGGAAAATATTTTTCGTTTTTTTTTGTAAATAGGGTTACTGATACATAAATTTTCAAATGTATTGTATTCTACATTATTAAACATTATAATTCTTTTTATCAGTTATAAACTTTTCTTTATTTCTATCAAAAATCAAAGATTTTTTCAAACGCTCATTCATTCTTAAATGAGCTATGAAAAAAGGAAAAAATAGAAATTATAAAAGAATCAAAATTGGGCATAATAAATAATTTACTGTTTTATTAACATTAAAAAGAAGTGGATTTTGTTAAACAATAATAAATTATTTCTTTAATTTCACAGCATCTACGCTCGCATGCAAAGAATCCATGACTTTCGTTCTTGTATGTTAGCACCTTGTTTGTTTCGTTAATTTCAACATCACGAATATTGTTTTTCCATTAAAAACAAAATACAACTCAATCGAAATTATATTCAAATATGTATTTGACTATGGGATAAGTGCTATCGATAATATAAATAAAAAAACTCAACTGTATGGTGTGAATATCTATTATTACATAAGTTAGATATATGATTGATTAGAATATATAATTAATATAAAACAAGGCACTGTTCCAAAATCCAGTTATTTTGGCATTTATTGCCTATACTAATTTTCTGGATTTATGCCTCTGATGGTCGAAATCTGTGCAAATCATTTTTGATCATTACTTTAAAATAACTGGGAAAGGTATTGTGCCATAAAACAAAAAGTTAGAATGTATATGATATTAAAAAAGGAAATTAAATATGAGTAAAGCAAAATGTAATGGAAAAAATATTAATATAATAGATATAAATGCCATAGATTTATCTAAAAAAATTTCAAGAGCCGAATATGAAATTAAAATTAAAAGTTTGCAACTTGAATTACTGCCTTTGCAACTTGCCCTTAAAAATGAATCTAAAAAAAGAATGATAATTACTGTTGAAGGGTGGGATGCAGCTGGAAAAGGAGGTTCAATAAAAAGATTAGTTGAAAGACTTGACCCAAGAGGATATAAAGTATATTCAATTGCAGCTCCTGAACCAAATGAACAAAAAAGGCATTATATGTATCGATTTTGGACTAAATTACCATTACCCGGAGAAATCGTTGTATTTGATAGGTCATGGTATGGGCGAGTTTTAGTGGAAAAAATAGAAGAATTTGCAAAAAAAGAAGAAGTTAAAAGAGCATATGAAGAAATAAATTCTTTTGAGAAAACACTTGTTAAAGATGAAGTTATTGTTCTTAAATTTTGGTTTCAAATAAGTAAAGAAGAACAACTAAAAAGATTTACAGATAGAAAACTAGATCCACTTAAATCATGGAAACTTACTGAGGAGGATTGGAGAAATAGAGAGCGATGGAGCGAGTATGAAGATGCAGCTCAAATCATGTTTGAAAAAACACATACAAAACACTGTCCATGGCACATAATTGAATCCAATAATAAAAAATATGCAAGAATTAAATTCATTCAAACAGTAATCGATGCTTTAAAATTAGCACTTTGTAAATAATCGTTTGAAAAAATCTTTGATAGCCCATTCAGAATGAATGAGCGTTAATATATAATCTATAAATATTAGATACAGAAATAAACACCATTAAATTATGAAGCAAAGAAAACTTGAAATACTTCTTCAAAAAGCACATAGTTTTGATAAACCCAAAGTACATCTTGAACAATATCAAACACCTGCAATACTTGCTGCAGAATTGCTTCATTTTGCATATATGCATAATGACCTTGAAGGAACAGTGTATGATCTTGGTTGTGGGACAGGCATGCTTGCAATAGGTGCAAAACTACTTGGTGCAGAGAAAGTAGTTGGAATTGAAAAAGATAAAGATGCACTTAAAATAGCAAAAAAGAATGCAAAAATGTATGGCGTTGATATTGAGTTTTATTGTTGCGATATAACCGAAATCGAAGGTTTTGCAGATACGGTTATCATGAATCCACCGTTTGGGGCACAATCAAAAGGAAATGATCGACCGTTTCTTAAAGTAGGTCTTAGCATAAGTAAAACATTATATTCCATCCATAATATAGGAAGTTATGATTTTATTAATAAATTTATAGATCCAAGTTTTATTGAAAATTGGTATGTAACAAATTTTTCTATAAAGCGAACCTTTAAATTTCATAAAAAAGATATAGAATGGATTAAAGTTGAAATATATCGAATTATTTGCAATATGGAAAATGAAAATTAAAGATTTTTTTAATTGTATTAGGAGTTACGCAGTTCAATAGAATGTGATAAAGTTAAGGTATGAACACACCAAAATGTAACGAAATAGATTACATCAATTTCTTGGTTGCGGCCCAGAAGGCATTCAGTGCTGTGGAAGCATCCAAGACGTATCCGGCTGGAGATGATGGGCCAGCGCATGATGCTTACACCCGTCTGCTGTACCGAATTCGATCGGATGGCGAAGCACTGTGGCCTGAGGTAGAGCCTCTGGTTGAACTTGGTAAGGGCTTGCTGATTGTTGACGACACCACGCTGGACAAATTCTATGCCCAGCAAATGGCGTTGGTCACGCGTCACTGGTCGGGCAAGCACGGACAGGTTGTCCAAGGAATCAACCTGATTTC
>JAAXQB010000375.1 GCA_012329085.1 Methanosarcinales archaeon
AAATCCGAGATTTGATAGAGAATAATTTGTAAAAAATTAGAAAATTTTAAAACAGAAAAACATATAAACGAGAAATTGGAAATTTCTTTAACTCATTTTGAAAAGTTTGAGTGTTTACGCCCATTTTCTTCGAAAATGTGCAAACGATCGTTCGTTCGAAAACCTTCGGTTTTCTCATACGCACATTCGTTCGAAAATCAAAGATTTTCTCATACGCTCATTCGTTTCGAATGAGCTTTCCGAATGTGCTTTCCGAACGAGCTATAAAAAACAAGGCAATTATGAAATATGAAAAATAATTATTTAAAATATTAATAAAAGTATTTTAAATTATAGAAATGGTTTGGTATAATAGAAATTACAGATATAACAAATAGCCTTTAATGGTAAATTATTATCGGCGAATTAACTTAAATAAATCCCTTTTAAAATCTATTGACATTAATCTATTGTATTTAAACCTTTGTTGCAATATCCGTCTATGTATATTTGCACCCAATTAGCAATAAATTCATTTAGAGTGTATACTCTCAGTAAATAATATTGAAATGCAACTAACAAACTTCCCCCTCCTCATAAATCAATCTCAAATCCAATAATAGGTTGTCCCAATCCAAAATTTGTAATAACTTCTGGATGAAGTTCGCCCATGACTCCTTGTTTTTTACCATCAATAAATATATCGGCACGCCTCCCTTCTATAAATGCGGCATCCGAAGATTTAGACAAAACATATTCAAAATCCATTTCTCGCAAAAACGCATTTACAATCTCTGAAATTTCTGTAAAATTTGCTTGTGGATGAATTGAAATTGCTGACACGCTTCTATAATTCACTCCATTTCTTACAACTTCTCCAACTTCAAAAATATTTTGAGGAAGTTCTCTATGCTGATTAAGAGATAAAATCTCCATCAAATTTGGCATAATCATAGTTCTAAGCATAGTTTGATCCTCACTTATTGGATGAATTAAATGTACCACATCATCAGTTTCCAATCTACACATTTTTTCAAAATGAATATTTTTATTTGTAAGTGTAAATGGCATAACTCCCATGAATCCAAGCCCAGCCATAATTTCGCGTACAAGTCCCATCAACGAAGATATTGAATGCTCCTTTCCAATAGTCGAAGTTTTTGGAAGCATAGGCTTTATACTTTCAAACCCATATCCAATTGCAATATCTTCAATTATATCGCAACTATCGAATATATCAGCACGATATGCAGGAATTTGCACTTCAATTTCATCTCCTTCAATCACATTTGCACCATATCGCATTCGTTTTAATTGAGATACACACTCTTCCTTAGTAAGTTCCATCCCAAGTAAAGATTTTACCTCCTTCAATTCAATATTAGCCACGGTAGGCGATAAATTTGGAGTGATTTCTTTTTCTCCATATGAATCCCTCACAGTTACAGATTCAATAGTTCCCCCTCTTTCTGCGAGAGTGGTGACTACAATATTAAGTGCTACAGAAACTTCTTTTTTACTAGTTCCAGTCACATCAATAAATAATTCTTTTGTATCTTCTGTGACTCTTGTAACCGTGCCATTAATAATTGGTGGAAATGATAACACAACTCCTTTTAAATCGATAATCAAAGGGTAACAAAAACAAGCTTTTCCGCATTGTTTAGATTTTTTTGACTTTTGTTTCTTAACAATATGTGCAAATTTTATGCCCTTTGGGTGTTTTTTAAGAATTTCTTTAATTGGCATAGATTCTGTAAAATCAAGTGGAATGAATTCAAATTTATCATCTACTGTAATGTAATTAAATGGTGGGGTAATATTTGACAGGTCATGCACGCCAATTGATACTTTTTTTCTATTTCGTCCAAGACCCCAATGCAAATGTTCTTGCAAATCCATTAAAGATTTTATCGAATTTGAATTAAAATCAATATTTCTAACTATCGCACATGCAATGTGTGGTCTAATTTCATCAATTCCTGCATCTTTTATAATTTTAACATTCGATTGTTTGACAGTATATTTAGAAAGACCAGTTTCAATATCAAGAAAGCCACGCATTGCACGAGATACGCCTTCTACGCTATACAAATCTGGTCTATCTGGAAAAAATTCAATATCTATGGTGTCTTTGTTTGTTCGTTCAATATCAGAGCCATACATTGGAATTTTTTCAATGATGGTTTCTTTGTTTGCACGAGTTAATAATTCAAGGTCTTCATATTGTAAAGAAATTATTGGCATGGTTTTTATTCAACTCCATTTTTTGTATTGTACACAATTTGTAAAATTCGTTTAGAATGAATTATCGATATTATGCACTAAACAAAATTTTTAATTTTTTTATATTCGCTTATATTTTCAAAATATTTTTCAACAACATCAACAAATTGATTATATTTTTCATAATATGTATTATGAACTAATTTTTTTTGTAGCTCGTTCAAAATGAACAAGCATTAAATTTCCACAATCTTTCAACAATGTTAAGATTAGATGCATAAGGTTGTAAGAAAAAAAGTCCAATGCCCCATACCATTCTACAAATAATTTTTATATTTTACACGATTATATGCTGTATTATTTAAAACAATAATAATATGCCGTATTCTTATTGCATTCTTATTTTTTCTAAATTGTGCTTTTCTGAAAAAAAATTAACTTAATAAAAAACTTAAAGCTTTTTTTAATGTATTGTTTTTTTCGTAACGCTAAAGAATTTAAGCATATCTGTATAGTTCCAGTCTTTGTATATTAATTTAAAAACTTGTATGAGGTAATAATCTTTTTTTTGAATAACTAATTCGAAAAGCTCATTTGGAAAGAATGAATTTAAGAAAATCTCTGATTTCGTTCTGAATGGGTGATGTATTTCATTTTCTTGTTGTATATATCTTGCAAAGTTATATATTTAACACTCATTTATTCTGAATGAGTTAGAGAAATTTTCAATTTTTCGTTTTTTAATTGTATAATATCTTGTAAAGTTATACACAGGAGGAAAATTTTATTTTCTCGATTCATTATATTCTTTCTTAGAAAGTTTAATCCATTTAAATTTTTCCCATTTTTTCATTATATATCACTTATAAAATTATATGCTCAGAGAAATTTTCAATTTCTCGTAAATAACCCATATTTTTTTATTATATATAATTTTCAATTTCTTATAAGTGTATTGTAGAACTAATATATAATAGCTATGAAAAATGCACAAGGTTTAGTATATTGCTACTATATTTGTTGAATTATTTTATAATAAATGAATAAATTATTTGATACAAACATTATAATTTATGTTAAAACTTTCGAATGTTATAATTCTATTTCATTCATTGTAATTATATAGGTTTTTTTTGCTTCGATTATGGTAAATATTTTAAATAAAATTATGGAATTTAAAAACAAAATAACGATCATTCGTTCGAATAACTCATTCTGAAAGAATGAGTGTTTACGCCCATTCAGAACGAAAATCTTTTATTTTAGACCAAATGAGCGTTTGCTTATTCAAAATGAACAAGTATTTGCTCATCAACGCATATTCTCTTCGAGAATATGTTCTCAAAGAAAATAAGCGTTTTATTTTTATTTGATATAAATCAATAAGTATATATGTTGATAAAACTTAAATTTATATTGTAAATTGTAATTCGAAATAACACTCATTCTCTTTGAAAATGGGTTGTCAAATAACACTCATTCGTTCAATCATGAACAAACTCTCATTCGTTCCAAATGAGCAAACTCTCATTCGTTCCGAATGAGCTATCAAAAATTTTCTTTATCGCTTACTCATTTTGAATGAACTATTTAAATTTTCTCTTCGTATAGTAATTTTACAAATTATATATTAACGCCCATTCGTTTTGAATAAACTATAAAAAAATTAAAATTGCCAATATATTCTAATTAAACTGTAATTTTAAATTATACAAACACCAAACGAGAACTTAAAAAAAAAATTTCTTTAACTCGTTCAGAATGGACGAGTGTTTAGTATATAATTTTATAAGTTATATACAATATAAAAAGGAGCATGTATGTCATACAATATTACACTAATATCATCTGAAAAAGCAAACAAGTATTGGAAAAAATTAATCAAACAAAAGAGACTTTTATATTTTAGAAAAGTAGATATAAACGGTTGCTGTATAAAGCTTATTACAGATCAAACAGGCACTATGAACACCTTTGGAGAAAATTTTTATCATTTTGGTGAACGACATCGGTCACATGGAAAACTTATGGTTTTTGATGATAAATCAATAAAAGGACTTAAAGTAGAATACGAACCATATTCTCGCACGGTTTTTATATGGAATTGTGATTATTATGGATATATTAAATCACTTGCACTTTCAGTGGCAGGAGACATTCTTGAAGACTTTCATGATTTTCATTCATTACATGGTGCATGTTTGGAATATCAGGGAAGTGGACTTGGAATTGTGGCACCAAGTGGCACAGGTAAAACTACATTAGGTTATGGAATAATTCGCCGTTCGAGAGCTGTACTCATTAGTGATGATTGGTTTTTTATACGATTTCAAAATAAAGCCGCCGTAGGAATGTCCTCTGAAAAAAATGTATATATTCGCGACAATATTGTAAAAGATTTTGAAGAATTTAAACCAATTATAGAAAAAACACATCTTGATTCAAAACATAGAGCAGTTATAAATATAAGGGATATTGTGGGTGCGTATAAAATCCGTGAAAAAACAACACTTGAAACAATATTTACACTTAAAAGAGATCCATCTGATTCAACAATTATTCGCAAAATGGAAGCAGATGAAATGATAGAATATCTAAAATTGCATGATTTTTGCAATCCACATTTACTTGTTAGAGATGATAGAAAATTAAAAATAAGGCTTAAATTTTTAAATAAATTATTTAAAAAAGCAACTCCTTATATTGTTAATACCATTGACACACCAAAAAAAACAATCGATGCTATGCTTAACATACTTGATAAATAATATTTTTTAGCGATATTAATAAATATTTATAATGTCATATATAATATGATGCATTAAATATAAAGAAAAAAAACAATGGGTATATTATGAATAGGTGGAGCATCCCATTTGCAGGATTTTTACTATCTTTAATGGGTGGAGTTTCTTATGCATGGGGTGTTTTTGTTGTTCCAATGGTGGAAAAATTTGGATGGACTACGACCGAAGCTATGTTACCATTTACTATATTTATGGTATCTTTTTCTTTGGTTATGGTTCCTGCGGGAGATCTTCAGGATAGAATAGGTCCGAGAAAGGTATCTTTTATTGGGGCAATCCTGTTTTTTATATCTTACGGATTGGCGTCATTAGTTTATATATTTCCTTTCCCTTGGTGGTTAATTATAACTTACGGAATTATTGGCGGAACCGCATGTGGTTTGACTTATTCATGTGTTGCACCACCTGCCAGAAAGTGGTTTCCAGATAAACCGGGACTTGCCATTTCATTTGGTGTAATGGGTTTTGGGCTAGCTGCTCTTGTATTGGCACCACTTAAAGCAGATTATTTAATACCTGTGCATGGAATAGCAGGAACATTATTTATTATTTCTATTCTAACTTCAATAGTATGTCTTTTTGCTGCTTGGCTTATAAGAAATCCACCTGATAACTGGGCACCAATAGAGTGGAAACTAATTGAAGATACAAAAAAAACAACAACGATAAGGCATAAGTGTTCACCAAAGGAGGCAATTAAGAGTCCTGTATTTTGGAAAATATGGTTAGCACTTGCATTAGTAGTTACTGGAGGTTTTATGGCTATCGGACTTATTCCTATGTATGGGGAAAAAATTATTGGGCTAACACCAGTCGAATCTGCCTTTGCAATTTCCATCTTTGCCGCATTCAATGGTTTTGGTAGACCTTTTGCTGGATTCTTAAGTGACAAATACGGTGTGTTATGGGTTATGATTATTACCTATGCTATACAAACAGTAACACTTTTGTTATTCTATATTTTTGCTGTAACCTTACCGACATTATACCTCGCTTCTGCATTACTGGGTTGGAGTTTGGCTGTTACTTTGGCTCTCTTTCCAACATTAACTTCCATATGTTTCGGCACCAATCATTTGGGGGTTGACTATGGACTTATATTTACTGCTGTTGGAGTTGGGGCACTTTTATCTGCAATAGGTTTATGGATAGTTAATGTTACGGAAAGCTATGCTCTAGTATTTGTTTTTGCAGGGATTTTAGCGGGAATGGGTTTAATTTTGTGTATTGTTCTCAAAAAGAAATATGCGATTTCATAGAGCTGTTAAAAAATAAAATTTATAAATTTATATATTGAATGCACCCTATACATATTCATAAAAAAAACAATTCAAACAAATATTAAGTGGAATTTTTAGAAGTTTTAGAATTTATTTTGCGGCAAATTCTGAATGTTTAGATTAAAGCATATTACTGAAAGAAAAAATATTGTTAATGACTGCAACTCTTCAAAATTTAACCCATAGGTATTAAATTTACAAACAAATATATATGAGTAAGTATATTAATATACGAGAAATTGAGATTTTCTCCAAGTATATAAGAATTGTCTATTCTATGAAGAGAATGGACTTTACAATTTATATACTAACGCTCATTTGTTTCAAACGAGCAAACGATTGTTCATTCTGAACAAGCAAACGATTGTTCATTCTGAACAAGCAAACGATTGTTCATTCTGAACAAGCTATTAAAAATATTAAATCAAAGATTCAAACATCTTTGATTTAATAAAATATATTTAAAATATATATATGATAAGAGGTAAATTAAAATGAAATACTTAGAACCACTTAGAGTCCCAAGGAGCATGCACAGACGATTTGGAGAATTATTTGATAGAATGCACCGAGATGTTCTTGAAACACCATTTTTAGAAGAAGTATTCACGCCAATTGATACAATGGTACTTTCGGTAGATGTAAAAGATACTGAAAATGAAATAGTAGTGGTTACAGACATTCCCGGCGTTAAAAAGGAAGATATTTCAATTACAGTTGATAATTCTGTTTTAGAAATTAATGCATCACGAGAAGAACTAACAGAAGATGAAAAAAAAGACTATTGGAAAAAAGAACGAATTTGCACTCAATTTTATAGGTCTGTTCATCTTCCTGCAAGTGTAAATGAAGAAAATATAAAA
>JAAXQB010000119.1 GCA_012329085.1 Methanosarcinales archaeon
CGTAAGATATATATAGTATGAGTTGGGCTATAAGGCAAGCCTAATATTGTGCGGGATGGCATGCCTAACTTTTGAGATAAATAAAAAATAGTTTATAAAAATAGAAATATTTATATGTATTTTTGAATATTTGCGTTATTACGAGGGTTATATATAGCATTGGTGTGTATAGTATATTGCTAACGAAATATTTGCGTTATTACGAGGGCTTTATATAGCATTGATGCGTATAGTATATTGTTGACGGGATATCGTTAGACAATTAAAAATAATACAGGAGTACACTATGTTAAATGGTAGAATAATAATAAATGTAATAATTGGAGCAATTATTGGAATAATTATCTTTAATAAAATGTTAAGAAATAGCATATGATAGATGCTGGAATAATAATAAATGTAATAATTGGTTCAATGGTTGGATTAACTATTTATAATAAAATATTAGGTGATGAAATATGATAAATACTGGAATAATTGTAAACACTTTAATTGCTGTAATCATTGCAATGGTAATAGTAGATAAATTAAATATTTAAAAAATAAAAGGAGAATAATAAATATGACAAGAAATTATGAAACAACAAAATTGTTGGCAACGACTTTAACTGAATCAAGGGATATAGTTTCAATTCCAACACGGAATATAATTAAAAATATTCTTTTAACTTTTGATATAACATATAATACTGGATCAAATGCAACAGTAGATCAATTAACTTATGAAGATTTATCTCAAGCAATTCCTGAAATTAGATTAGTATCAGATGGAAATGTAGTCCATTATTCATTACAATTGTCAGATTTAATTTTAATGAATTATATAGATACTGCTGGGCGGTCTGTTGATTTAGATGCTGTTGGAATACCAGCAGATACAGGAATAAATACTGATTTTACTGTTTCATATACTTTAAATTTGCGAGGTGGAGATATTCTTGCATTTAAAAAACAATTAATAGAATTAAGTATGGATGTGGTTGCGGTTGGCGATGTTTTAACTACTCTTAATGGGGCTCCTAACCCAACTTCAACAACAACATTTAAATCTATATCTGTTAAAGTTTCTATTGTAGAAGAAGTTATAAAAGATGAAATAAGCCTTTTTGAATTATACGGAGACGCTTTAGATTTAATTTCCGAACCAAAAATTACAGCAATCTCTCAAAATCTTCAAGCAGGAACGAGTTTTGATGGTGCAGTAGAAATTCCAACAGGAACGGCAATTATTAGAAATTTTTATATTTTAAAAGCAAACAATGTCCGAAGTAATGCCGTTGTAACTGAACTTGGAATTGTGGATAAAAACGAAACTGTTATTTTCAAAGGGGCATTTGATACTTTACAAAATGGAGATGAACAATTTTATAATATTCAGACAGCCGAAAAAGGACTTGTAGTTCTCGATATGACTCAAGATTTAAAAGGAAATACTCCAATTCTTGATGAAGCGTTTGGATTAAAAGGATGGAATTTTGTTAAAGGTGATTTATTCGATGCTTTTAAAGTTAATGGGAGCGAATCTGGAAATAATCCGTCTGTTAGAATTATCAGACATGAACTGATTACTTCAGAGGCTTTACAAATGGCAATGGATCAAGATGATATAGTATTGGGCGAAGAAGAAGAATTTATTTAATTTAATAATGGAGGAAATTAAAAAATCATGATGGCTTCTATACAAAAGCGGTTGCGAGATATAGTCGCAGCCGTGAAAAGAAATCCAAGAATTGTGGGTGGAGCGGCAGTTGGTGCTGGAGCGGGAGTTGTAGGATTAACCGTAATGGATAGAATAAATAACGCCTTTACGACAGAAGATGGGGATAAAAAAATTAATTTTTTTCCAATTATTGCAATAATTCTATTACTTGTTATCGGTTTTGTAATATTTAAAAAATTGAAATAAAAAATATAGGATATTGAAATATGGTATTGCCAATTTTGCCAGCTATTGGCTGGACAGGTGCGGCGGTTTTGGGGGGCTTAGGACTTCAAGCACACGGACAGGCACAAACGCATAAAATGAAAAAGGAGGAAATGCAAAGACTTAGAAAAAAAATGTTAGCACAACAAGCAAAGGTAATGCGAGAATTGGAAAATCAACGAAGATTATCGATGCCGAAAATTATGTTAATAATTTTTTCTATAATTGTATTAATTATATTGATATATTTATATTTAAAATAGGGAAATAAAATGGTTAAAGCTAAAAAAACTAAAATGTCTGAAGCTAAAAAAAAGAAAATTAAAATTTTAATTATAGGTTTAGTTATTGTTGCAATTGTTATTTTTATTTTTAGAAACAGAATAAAAGGTTTATTAGGTATAGGTCAACCTGTAGTTGATGAATATGGAATGCCAGCATTAGACGAAATGCACGAAATGTCATTAATAGACGGAATGCCTCCAGTTGAAGAAGCATCTGTAATGGATAATATTAAAAATTTTGCAGAAGATTTTATTACAGAAGATATCCCTGAAGCATGGGATACGACTACAGATATTGTAGAAGATGTTGCGGAAGTTGCAGGTGATGTAGCAGACTGGGGTTGGGATGCCGCCACAGATGTTGCAGAGGGGTTTACTGAAGTTGCAGGTGATGTAACAGACTGGGGTTGGGATGCCGCTACAGATGTTGCGAAAGCTGGAGCTGGTGTAGCAGGCTGGGGCTTAGAGACAGCTAAAGATGTCGGTGTTGGTGTTGGTAAAGGATTATTCGATGTTGGTTATGGAATTGGTAAAGCTGGTGTTGGCGTTGGTAAAGGATTATTCGATGTTGGTTATAGAATTGGTGGATGGAAAGTCGACAGAATTTCAGATGTAACTCGTGGTATTGGTCATGTTGGTAGAAGAGCATGGGAAACAAAACAAAGAGCGGCGGGTGCAATTAAAAGAACAGTATCTGAAAACTTACAAAGAAAGCGAGAAATCGCAGGAAATGTAACTCGGCGAGCAGATGAACTTAGACAAAGGGCAATGAATGCAGCGGCGGAAAAAGCAAGACGAGTAAGAGAAGCGGCAGAAGCAACGGCAAGACGAGTAAGAGAAGCGGCAGCAGCAAAAGCAAGGCGTATAAGAGATGCAAAACAGCGTGCAAGAGATGCGGCAGCAGCAAAAGCAAGGCGTGCAAGAGATGCGGCGGCAGCAGCGGCAAGGCGTGCAAGAGCGGCGGCAGCAGCAAAAGCAAGGCGTGCAAGAGATGCGGCGGCAGCAGCGGCAAGGCGTGCAAGAGCGGCGGCAGCAGCAAAAGCAAGGCGTGCAAGAGATGCGGCGGC
>JAAXQB010000024.1 GCA_012329085.1 Methanosarcinales archaeon
CACCTCAAAGGGAATATACACATATATCATTAAAATTCATTCTAAATCTTGCCTCTGAATGATTTTTTTTACAATTTTTCCACTACTGCATAAATAATCCATATCTGACTTTCCAATTCGCACAATTTTTATATCAAAACCTTTTTTTTTTAAA
Source organism: Methanosarcinales archaeon (assembly GCA_012329085.1). The sequence continues at coordinate 155 of JAAXQB010000024.1, forward strand.
TCAATATCAAGTTGTTCAACATTGAATTTTTGATCATATCCAAGTGCAATAATATCTGGATTTATTTCTTTTAATGGTTCAAATATATCAACTTCACTTCCAAGAACCGCCTTTTTAACTACCTTTAAAGAATTAATCATTAATAGACGAGAATTTTCAGAAATTATTGGTTTTGGTTTATGTTGTATCATCGAATCTCTCGCAAGTATAACAAACAATTCAGTCCCAAGTGCGCGAGCTTCTTTTAGATAATATATATGGCCTACATGTAATATATCAAATGTTCCTGTTGCTAATACTCGTATCATAAAATCACACCTTACAAATGTATATTAATCATATTAACTTTATGGAATTTATTGTAATAATTCAATAGATTTATATAACTACAAGTAATATGTAGATTATTCAAATATTGCCAATATCAGTCATGTAATGGAAATAATGTAATAAATTGAAATAAATTTAAAAGGAAAAAAGAATGATTAAAAAAACAATTCAAGAGATAAATCAAAAAATAAAAGAAGGAAATGCAACAGTAGTCACTGCCATAGAGATGGTTAATATTGTGGCAGATCTTGGTAAAGAAGGTGCAGCAAAAGAAGTTGATGTAGTCACAACAGGTACATTTGGCGCTATGTGTTCGTCAGGTGCTTGGCTCAATTTGGGACATTCAGATCCGCCAATTAAAATGCAAAAAGTATTTTTAAATGAAGTAGAAGCATACACAGGAGTTGCGGCTATTGATGCATATATAGGTGTAACCCAATTATCTGAATCTCATGGAATGGATTATGGTGGAGCACATGTAATTGAGGATTTAATTCGTGGAAAATCCATAGATATTCGTGCAACTGCGTATGGTACGGATTGTTATCCAAAAAAAGAACTTGAAACCACAATCACAATAGATGATTTAAATCAAGCAATTATGCTTAATTCAAGAAATTGCTATCAAAAATATAATGCGGCAACTAACAGTTCCAATCGCAAGTTGCATACTTATATGGGTGCCCTTTTACCAGACTATGGTAATGTGACTTACTCGGGTGCAGGCGTATTATCTCCTTTATCTAATGACCCTGAATATCAAACAATTGGGATGGGAACACGAATATTTCTCGGAGGTGGCGAAGGATATGTGATTGGAGAAGGTACTCAACACGACCCTATACATAATTTTGGAACACTGATGTTGAGGGGAGACTTAAAAGAAATGAATCCGGACTTCGTAAAAGCAGTATCATTCAAAGGATATGGCACAACATTATATCTTGGAGTAGGCGTCCCAATTCCAATATTGAATGAAAGAATTGCAGAAATGACCGCAGTTAAAGATAATGATATTATAACAAATGTTTTAGATTATGCGGTTCCGAGTAGAAATCGTCCAAAAGTAAGACAGGTGTCGTATGAAGAACTTAAATCTGGCTCTATTGATATAAATGGTAAAGCTGTTTCAACTAATTCCATGTCTGGATTTAAGAAAGCAAAAAGAGTTGCAGAAGAACTTAAAAATTGGATTGATAATAGTAAATTCTTTTTATCAGAACCTGCATGCCGTTTGCCCAATTCGGGCATTTTTAAACCAATGAGAGAATCAAAGAAAATATTATATGTGCGAGACATTATGTCAACAAACATTGTGACAATTAGTATTAATACGACTATGCATCAGGCTTCTAAAATTATGGTGGATAGTTCATACGATAAAATTCCAGTAATATCTGATGCAGGCACTCTTGCTGGTATTGTCACTTCATGGGATATTTCAAAAGCTATTGCACAAGATAAAGAGACACCTATTGAAAATATAATGACAAAAAAAGTAATAACCACTTCTCCAAATAATGCGATAGCGGTTGTAGCTAAAATTCTTAATCAATCTCATATATCCGCATTACCTGTCATAAATGATGAAAATAAAGTGATTGGAATTATAACAAGTGATGATATAAGTAAATTACTTGCACGAAGATATTAAGAGCTTGCACAAGTAAAACTATATGAAAGTACATTTTCAATTAAAAGAGACAATTGTCACAATTGTTGCAGATGAAAAAAAATATATTGAAATTGCAAAAGAATCAATAATATCGCAAAGAGAAATACTTGAAAGATATATAAGATTTAATCCGTATTTTAAATCCACACTTGAACCATTTCAAGAATGTGATGAAAATGTAGATGAAATTATAAAAAGAATGGTTAGTGCCAGCAATACAATAGGAATTGGACCTATGAGTGCAGTCGCGGGCACGATTGCATCATTTGCAGTTGAAGCTATGGTTAATGCAGGTGCAACTTATGCAATTGTTGATAATGGGGGTGATATCGCATTCATAAATGATAGACCAATTCTAATTGGAATTTATGCAGGCGAATCTGAATTTAAAGATTTTGCATTTTCAATTCCATCTCGGAATACAATATCTGGCGTATGTACTTCGTCTGGAACAGTTGGGCCATCTATTAGCTTTGGAATGTCAGATGCATCGATTGTATTTTCAGATAATGTTTCTCTTGCAGATTCTGCTGCAACTGAACTTGGTAATTCAGTAGAGGTTGGTAAAAAATCTATCGAAGATGCATTTTCAAAAGTAAATTCTATACAAGGGATAAATGGGGCAGTTATCATTCAAGATAATTATATTGGGGCATGGGGAACAGTACCTGAAATAGTTCGTGCAAAGGTAAATTATGAATGCATAACAAAAGGATAAAACACAATTGCAATCAATCTATAAGGCGTATATAAGAAAATAAATCATTCTTATTATTATTGTTGTTATTATTCGATTTATTTTTTTATAGATTGTGATTGAACATTCTGAGCGTTATTCGACAGCACATATTCAAATGAATGAGCTTTATCTTGTAATTCATTCTCATGGAAAATTAGCAACGGTTTATCAAATAGTTTTTATAAGAATATATCATATTAATATATATGACAGATGCAACAGAAAATTCTATAATTACTTATGAATATGTTTTAAAACTTTTTGAAGAAACTGCTAAAAGATTTAAAGAAACTGATAAACGAATTAGAGAGGCAGATGAAAAATTAGATAAACGAATTAAAGAGACAGATGAAAGATTTAAAGAGACAGCTGAACGATTTAAAGAAACTGATGAAAAATTTAAAGAAGTTGCCGAAGGATTTAAAGAGACTAAGCAAATTGTTAAAGAAACAAGTAGATCTGTAGGCTCACTCAGTAATACATGGGGTGAGTTTGTAGAGGGATTGGTAGCACCTGCAGCTGTGAGATTGTTTAGAGAAAAAGGATATGCCGTAAATAAAATTCAGAAAAGAGTTAATGCTCTTGAAGATGGAAAAGGTATAGAGGTTGATATTCTTGTAGTGAATGGAGAATTTCTAATATTGATAGAAGCTAAAAGTACATTAAGAAAAAAAGATGTAGATAATCATTTAACAAGAATTGCCGATTTTAGATATTTCTTTCCAGAACATAAAGATAAAAAATTAATAGGTGCAGTTGCAGGTATAATGATGGGGGAGGAAATAGAAGAATATGCATATAGTAAAGGATTGTTTGTAATTGCACAAATTGGAGATTCAGTAAAAATAATAAATAATAATGAATTTAAAGCGAGTGAATGGTAGGAAATTGCAATAATTTAAATTCTTTTTAATAGCTCGTTCGGGACGAACGAGCGTTTGCACATTTAGGATGAATGTGCGTAATTACTCAAACTTTTCAGAATGAGTTAAAAAAATCTTTGATTTTTCATTTGAACATTTATTTAATTTTAAAGATTTTTATAACATACATTTACGCAAATTTTTAGTGTGTATGAAAATACAACTTTTATCTAATTGGGATATTGATTTGCGCAGATTATTTAGGATGTGAAAAACTCTATTTTCTTATATTATTAAATGCCTTGCGTTTAATTTCCAATTCGAGTGGTTAAAATTAACTAAAAATTTAATTTGACTTTCAATTAATTTTAAATAATTTAATAGTTGCGTTTTATTTTCTTTTAATAGCACATTCATAATGAATGTGCATAAACACTCATTCTTGAGAAGAATGAGTTAGAAAAAATCTTTGATAGCTCATTCAGAATGAATGGGCGTTATTTGATAGCTCGTGATTGAACAAACGAGCGGTAGTATATAATTTATAAAGTTATACACTTAACACTCATTCTCTTTGATAATGATATTCAAAAAAATTTCTAATTTTTCGTAAATATTTTATAGCTTTATTTCCAATATTATCCAATTTTCAATCAATATATTTACATATTACTTACCTATGACTTCAGCTTCATAAAACACATTTATTGCATTATTTGAGAAATCGCAATAATGCATTCTTTTTTTAAATTTTTATTCATTGCATTTTCATAAACCATTTCCATGATGTGCAATTTGTAAAACTATATACTGAGAAAAAATTTCTTTTTTCTCGGAAAAACATATCCTAGTTTATTATAAACACAACAAAATATTTTAACAATCTTCTATGCCAATTTCTTATGTTTAAAGTCTTGATTGTTTGCATTCATCTTAAATCCAATTCATTTCGAGTGCATAACATTAGCACTTTTAAGAAATTGCATATATTCCATTTAATGATATTTTGCATATTTATATATAGAATAATCCATCTAAATTAAGTATTGAAAATGATTGATAAAGAAAATATAGTAATAAATAATACAAATAATTCTTTCGAGAGTGCAATTGAAAATCCAAAAGATGATGAGAATGTTATTGGACAAGAGCAAAGACCTCATAAAATTACCATTATTGGTACGGCGCATGTATCTGAAAAGAGTGTTATAGAAGTTAAAGAATCGATTGAACGAGAATTGCCAGATGTTGTTGCAATTGAGCTTTGTAAAGGGCGATATGAAGCTTTAACAAGTGATATGCAAGAAAAAGAGCCATCTATAAAAGATATGCTCAATGGAAACATCTCCTTTTTTTTAATTCATTGGTTGCTTTCTTATTTACAAAAAAAGATGGGCGAGGACATGGGGATTAAACCTGGTGCTGAAATGATTGAAGCTGTAAACTCTGCAAAGAAGCATGGGGTAAAAATAGCTTTAATAGATAGGGATATTCAAATCACACTTCAACGATTGCTATCGAAAATGGGTTTAATCGAAAAGCTAAAAATGGGCTTTGCACTTATTGGAGCAGTGTTTGGATTTGCCAAAAGTGAAAATATTGATATAAATAATATCACAGAAGGTAATACAGTAGAATTGTTAGTAAATGAGCTTAGAAAAATTTCACCAACATCTGTTGCAGTTTTAATTGATGAGAGGGATGCATATATGGCACATAATATTGTTCAACTCTCTAAAACTAACAATCAAATGATAGTTGTAGTTGGTGCAGGGCATAGAGCAGGAATTAAAAAATATATTAAATATCCCGACACAATCCCAGATATAAATGCAATAAAAAGCGTTCCAAAAAAACGATTTAATATAACGAAAATAATTGGATTTGGAATGGTTGGAATAATATTTTCCCTTTTTGCATTAATGGTACTTGCAGGAACACCTATTGATAAATTGTTATTAGCTGCAGCATGGTGGTTTATTATAAATGGAGTTTTAAGTGCATTTTTTGCAGCCCTTGCAGGAGGACATACATATTCAATCATAACAGCATTTTTTGTAGCATGGCTTACTTCAATAAATCCACTGATTGCAGCAGGATGGTTTGCAGGTCTCGTAGAGGCAAAGATGAGAAAACCCACAATTAAAGATTATAAAAAGCTTTCAGAAATTGAAACTTTGAAAGATATGTGGAATAATAATTTATATCGTGTAATTTTAGTTGCAGCTTTTACAAACATAGGTAGTATGATTGGTACCTTTGTTGGATTGTATGTGATGCTTGAAGTTACAGGAATTGAATTACAGCAAATAGTAGATGGATTACAAAATGTGTTAAATTTGATTAAATCTTTATTCACTTGAATTTATATCAATGGTTTTAATAAAAGATATACCCTTAAACGAACGCCCACGGGAAAAATTTAAAAAGCATGGTGCATCACGATTAGGTGATGCAGAACTACTTGCAATTATACTACAAACAGGTACAAAAGGGGAAAGTGTAGTCACAATGTGCAATCGATTAATTGCCAAATATGGACTTGACTATCTTGCAACAGCATCATTTGAAGAACTTCAAGAAATTAGAGGAATTGGTCCTGCAAAAGCAATGCAAATTATGGTTCTTTTTGAATTTAGCAAACGATGTAACATATCAAAAAGGGTTGAAATAAAAATTAAATCTGCAAAAGATGTATTTGAATATGCAAAACAGGTATTACAAAATGAAGATAAAGAACATTTTATAGTTTTGCATCTCAATTCAAAACATATAATCCTTAAACATAATATAATAAGCATTGGAATTTTAAATTCTGCACCAGTTCATCCAAGAGAAGTATTTAAATCTGCCATAAAAGATAGTGTAAATTCAATTATTTTAGTGCATAATCATCCTTCTGGAGATCCAGAGCCATCATTGGAAGATATAAAAATTACAAAAAAACTTGTTAATGCAGGAACATTACTTGAAATATCTGTTCTTGATCATGTAATTGTTGGAAATGGGACTTATTATAGTTTTAAAGATAATGATGAAATCTAATTAAATCTATTTTTTTATTCATCCCTATAAGGAACTTCAATTTCCATTAAATCTTCGGATGCAATTACATTTTTAAATATTTGTTTTGCATCATTTAAAAGTGGAGTGGTGTCATTATCATATCTCGAACTAAAATGTGTTAGAATAAGGGAGCGGACTCCTGCATCTTTTGCAAGAATTGCGGCATCTTTTGCAGTTGTGTGCATAGTTTCATTTGCCCAATCTATTAAATCACTTGCAAGGGTGGCGTCATGAATTAGCACATCTGCATTTTTACTTGCATTTAATATTTCTTTGCAAGGAAGTGTGTCTCCACTATATACTATAGTTCTTCCGGGTCGTGGGGGACCAATAACTTCATCTGGATGAACGGATTTCCCATTTACAGTCACTGTTTCTCCTTGTTGTAATCTTGAAAATAGATATCCTTTTGGAATTCCAGCATTAAGGGCTGCATCTACATTAAATCGTCCTTTTCGTTTATTTTCTATTAATGCATATCCAAGTGATGGGACACTGTGTTGTGTTTTAATTGCATGAATTGCATAATCTTTTTTTTTAATCACATCTCCAGCTCTTAATCGAATTGTATTTATTTCAAATTTTGGTTTACGGTATGAAAGTGCAAAAAGATGTTCTGTAAATTCTTCTATTTCATATGGCCCATATATTGTAAGTGGTTCTTTTCTTCTTTGAAATGCCATTGTTTGAATAAGTCCCGGAATTCCAAGTATATGATCTGCATGAAAATGTGTGATAAATATTGATGATAATGCCATCATTCCTGTTTTTGCTCGCATCATTTGTTGCTGAGTACCTTCTCCACAATCAAATAGCATAAGCTCTCCATCACGATTAATTAATATGGCAGAAGGGTTTCTATTTGGGGTTGGTTTTGATCCTGCGGTTCCAAGAAATGTAATACGAAGCATTGAGTATCAATAGGTTAAACAATTATATAGCATTTGCTTTTTTTGTTAGAGATTGGGCATAAATTTATTTTATTAAAAGCATTTATATTCAATATGTATGTAAAAACCATAATGGTAAAATAAATATCTTTTTGAATTTATTTGTTGATACTTTGTATATTGTTTTTAACAGTCTTTCCATTAAATAAGATTTAGATGATTTTAAGCAATAGTTATATAGGATGCATTATATTTTATTATATGCAACTTCTATAAAAAA
>JAAXQB010000377.1 GCA_012329085.1 Methanosarcinales archaeon
CCGCCCAAGCAAAAAATACTCGACAAGGACAAGCAGAATTAAAAAGGGTTGGGGCTATCAAGGCTTTTTTTATAAATGATGTTAGTCGGGGCTGGAATGAAGTCAAAGAGTTAAAAGAAGTTGATCAGGATTTATCAGGATGCATTAGTCAAAGTGAACTTTTAGCCTTAAGAAGTAAAAATACTAAACTTTCAAAAGCAGAAAAAATAATGGAGATATTTATCACTCATCCCAACACCCTAAAAAGAATTAAACGCTTAAGTAGCTTAAGTTAAAAATCACTCAACTCTTTTTGAATATTCTCCTGTTTGAGTATTTACCTCAACAATATCGTCTTCTTTTATAAATAAGGGAGCGTTTATTTTTGCACCAGTTTCTAGGGTTATTAATTTTGTGCCTGCTTCTGCTCTATTTCCTTTTATTCCAGGTGGTGCTTCAGCTACTCTTAAAGCGATTTTAATTGGTAGTGATATATTAATTATTTTCTTTTCAAATATAGATCCTTCAATAATTTGATTTTGTTTTAAGAAATCTGCCTGTTCCCCAATCTGTTCTTTTGTTAGTTCAAATCTTTTTGCTGGATTCTCTTTTTCGCAAAAAATAAATTTATCACGATGAGAATATAAAAACTTAGCCTCTAGTCTTTTAATTTCTGCCTCCTCAAAAGAGTCAGCTGGATGAAAAGTCTTACTGGTAATATTTCCAGTAATCAAGTTTTTTATTTTAGCTCGAAGCACTGAACTTCCTCGTCCTTTGAACATAGAAGATGATTCAATAATTTCGTGAGGTTGATTGTTTAATATAAACCTTACACCTCTTTTTAGTTCAGAATAATTAATCATAATTATTATTTAATTAGTTTTTTAATTTTCAATTTTCCATTCTATTTCTTCTTCTTTTCCAGCAAATTCTAACCATTCGCCAGAATCATCAATTACATACCATTTTTTTTTGGTTTTTGACCAAATCATTAAATTTCCAAAAAAATAAGGTTTTTTAACGACTTCCTTTGGCTTTAACTTATCTAATTCTAACCATTTTTTAAAAACTGTTTCAATAGTATAATCCAAATCTCTTGATTTTGCCCATTCAGCTACTTTTTTAATCGCTCTTTTTGCTTTTTCTACTGAGCCAGCTAGTTCTATAAGCTGCTTAGCTGGTTTAGTGTATCGTGAATAAACGATTTTTTGTTTTTGAACATTTCTTTTTAACTCCCATAAATCCAACCCCTTTGTCTTAAAAAAATAAGTAATAACTTGCTGAATTGCTGTTTCTTTTTTTAGTTCTTCGTAGTATTTAATTTTTCCTTTTTTCAGATATTCTTCAATTTTTTGAGCAATACTTTTGCCGATACTTGGTATTTTTTCTATCCCTTTTAATCCATTTTTTTTATATATTTCAGTAATGTCTTCTTGTAAATTTTCTAAAACCAAAGCAGCTTTCTTATAAGCATTTGGCTTAAAAGCTACCCCTTTTATATTTAATAATTCCTCTATCTTATATAATATTTTCGCAATCTCTTTATTTATCATATATTAGCTTATAGCTTATAAATTTTTTAATGATGTTTATTATTTTTTAGACTTAATTAAGGTTACTCTTCATGATTATATTTTTTCCCTGGATTTGTAGTAGCAATTAATAATTGTTTCATTTTTTTAAAAATATGAGATTATTTTTCTAATATTTGTTTAATTCTTTGAACTTCATTTTCTATTATTTCAGTATTATATTCTCCAGAGTGAGCAGTAAATTTTCCATAGCTAGGCTTTTTTTGATCTAAATGAATATTAAAAGCTAAGTTCTCACCTATTATTTTTAAAAATAGATGAAATCTTGGATATCCACGAGCTGGTCTAGTGAAGGCTATCTCGCCCTTATCTCTGTTTTCTTTTTGAAAGGAATAACCAAGAGCTCTCATTAAATTTTGTGGATTTTCTTTAAGTGGTCCTTTAATTATAAATTTCATAATTCTTTAATTATCTTAATTTTATGTTATTATAAGATAAATAACAAGTAAAAAACAGGGCGCAGGGCTCGCAAATCTTACATTTTTAAGTAATAAAAAATAAAAATATGAAAATTAAAAACAAAACAAAAATAGTTACTACAATTGGCCCAGCCTCTGATAGCCTAACAAAGATAGAAGAGTTAATTTCTGCTGGCACAGATGTTTTCCGCTTTAATACTAAGCATTCTACGATTGAGTGGCACAATGAAAGAATAGAAAGGGTTCAAAAAATTGCCGAAAAATTAAAAAAACACATTGGAATTATGATAGATTTGCAGGGAAATGAGGTAAGAATTCAAACTAGAGAAGAGAAAAATATAATGGCTAGGCAGGACAGTATTATTTTTATAGGCAATTCTTTTGATAATGAAGAAGTTTCAGTCGTTGTGCCTGATGCTAAGGTTTTTAAAAAATTAAAAAAAGGAAATTTAATTTCAATAGATGACGGCTCTATTATGCTAGAGGTTATAGAAAATAAAAAAAAATTAATTGAGGCAAAAATTATTGATGGGGGAGTTATAAAAAACAGAAAGAGCCTTAATTTCCCAGGTGCTAATATAAAACTTTCTTCTTTGATTAAAAGGGATATGGATCACTTAGATGCCATCGCAAAAAAGAATGTTACTTTTGTGGCTTTATCTTTCGTCACTTCCAAAAAAGATATTCAGATTTTAAAAAAAGAGTTAATAAAAAGAAAGATGCCTGCTCTTATAGTTGCTAAAATTGAGAATCAGCAGGCAATTGATAATATTGATGAGATAATTAAAGAGGCAGATGCGATAATGGTCGCTAGGGGGGACCTTGGAATAGAAATACCCATTGAGAGCATCGCTTTTTGGCAAAAAGAGATTATTAAAAAATGTCGCCAAAACAGAAAACCAGTAATTGTGGCTACCCAAATGCTCCATTCTATGATTGAAAATCCAAGACCAACAAGAGCCGAAGTAACTGATGTTGCTAATGCTACCTTGGATGGAACTGATGCGGTTATGCTTTCTGAAGAAACGGCACTTGGAAAACATTCAGTAAAAGCGGTTACTATACTAGATAAAATTATAAAATTTAATGAAGACAAGGCAGTTTTTAAAAACAATCAAAGCCAGACCCTAACACCAACAGAACTTTTAATTGGAAGCGTAATAAAAGAAATAGAAAATAATGAAAATATTTCTAAAAAACTAAAAATAAAAACAGCTATTGTCTTTACTGAAACAGGTTACACCGCTAAAGTTATTTCCTCTTTTAGATCTAAAATTAAAGTAGTGGCAATTACTAAGCAAGGACATACTGCTAAAAATTTATCTCTTTCCTATGGAATAATGTCATATTGCATCTTGTCTGAGCAGGAATATAGGCAAAATTTAAATCAGGCACAATCCAAATTATGCTCGCCTGTTTTTCTCTCTTCTTTATCTTGTGATAGTCTGTCTGGAGAAAAAGAAATAGACTCTTTTTGTTTGCCTAAAGAAATACTCAAAGATCTTAAAGATAAAAAAATCCTTACTCAAAATGAAACAGTTATTGTTTTTCATGGACAGCAAACAAAAAAACCAAACCTTCTTGGGTTCTGTTCTTTAATGAAAATATGAAAAAATTGAAAAAATTAAAATTAAAATTATGTTTGAACAGGCATTTAAAAATATTGATAATATACTTCGCACTGATTCTGGATGTGGAACTGAGCTTGACTATGTCGAACAAACATCATGGATTCTTTTTTTAAAATATCTTGATGATTTAGAAGCAACAAAACAAAAAGAGGCAGTACTAGAGGGAAAAAAATATAAATATATCTTATCTCAAGAATATCGCTGGAGTGTTTGGGCTTGTCCAAAAAATAGCGATGGGAAACTAGACCACAATAAAACCCTTGATGGCGATGATTTAAAAGATTTTGTTAATAACAAACTTTTTCCATATCTTAAAAAATTTAGAGCAGAAAATCCAGACACGATTGAATATAAGATTGGTGAAATTTTTAACGAGCTAAAAAATAAAATTGTGAGTGGGTATAAGCTTAGAGAAATTTTGAATGCTGTTGATAAGATGCGTTTTCAATTATCTGAAGAAAAATACGAACTCTCGCATCTCTATGAGGCGAAAATAGCTAATATGGGTAATGCTGGCAGAAACGGTGGGGAATATTATACGCCAAGACCACTTATTAAAACTATTGTTAAAATAGTAGACCCAAAAATTGGAGAGACAATTTACGATGGTGCTTGCGGAAGCGCTGGCTTTTTAGTTGAAGCGTATAATTATTTAACTCAAAATAAAAACAGGCTTTCTACAAGCCAAATGTTAACTATACAAAACAAGACCTTCTATGGAAAAGAATTAAAATCTCTTGCTTACATAATTGGAATTATGAATATGATTTTGCATGGAATTGAAGCGCCAAACATTAAACATATGAATACTTTGGCGGAAAATATTAACGATATTCAAGAAAAAGACCGTTATAATATTGTTTTAGCCAATCCACCGTTTGGAGCTGGGATTGGACGAGAAATTCAACAAAACTTTCCTATCAAAACTGGTGAAACAGCTTCTTTATTTCTTCAACATTTTATAAAAATTCTCAAAGCAGGCGGACGAGCAGGTGTTGTTATTAAAAATACTTTTCTTAGTAATACTGATAATGCCTCAATTTCACTTCGAAAACTACTTTTAGAAAACTGTAATTTGCATACGGTTTTAGATTTACCGAGTGGAGTTTTTTCTGGCGCTGGAGTAAAAACAATAGTTTTGTTTTTTAAAAAAGGCGAACCAACAAAAAAGATTTGGTTTTATCAAATTAATCTTAACCGTAATCTTGGCAAAGGAAATCCGTTAAATGAAAACGACTTAGCTGAATTTGTAGAATTACAAAAAGAGAAAAAAGATTCTCAAAATTCGTGGAGTATTGAAACAAAAGATATTGACCAAAAAACTTTTGATTTATCAGTAAAAAATCCAAACAGAAAAGATGAGAAAGTTTTAAGAAGTCCAAAAGAAATTTTGGAAGAAATAGACACCCTAAATACCCAAACCCAAAAAACTTTAAACAATATCAAAAAATTAATTTAAGAAATATGATAAACAAAAAAACAAAAATAATAAATTTTAATTTGTGTATTTAATGAAAAAATATTTTGTTTATTATTATACAAAAACTTCATTAGCAATTGATGATAGAAAAACCCAACAGAGATTTTCTTCTTTTTGGAAATTTAATTTCGGAAATACTGCAATTATTATGAGAGATTGGTTTAAACAAAAAGAAGAATATAAATTACATTTAGGATTGGAATTTATCATAGAGATAGAAGCTGATAACAAAGTAGAAGCAAAAGAAAAATCAAAAAATTTTACAGAATTAATTCTGAATTTTATCAGTTTTTCAATGCTAACTTCATGCACTTCTGCTAATATAATTAATATTATAGAAATAAAAGAGGGTGTCAGCCTGTTTCCCTTTCAATATTATATTTATCCCTTTGAAAAAGATTTGATTTTGCAATCTTTAGTAAAAATAGATAAAGGCTGCTTTGATGAAATTTGGAATAGATATGAAAAAAGTCAACATCAGCAAAGAATAATGAGAACAATGACATGGCTTAGAAAAGGGCTTGATGAAGAAGGATTAGACGAGTTCATTTCTTGTTGGATGGGATTAGAAGTAATAAAACATATTTTAAGAAGAGAATTAAAAATTAAAAATCCCCAGGATTGGGATGGCGTAAAAAGTGTTTTTGAAGATAAAATAAATTGTAGAGATTTTGATAAAATAAAAGACAAGAGAAATGAAATTTTACACGGCTATGAAGAACTAAGTAATGATTTTGTGAAAGAGGTAGAACAGTATACGCCAACAGTAAGAAGAGGATTAATAGCATGTATCAGTAAAATCTTAAATCTTTCAGATGAAGTTTTTAATAAAATTGTTAATAAAAACATTAGAAGAATGAAATTAAAACCTCGGCAGGTTATAATTGGAAATTTTGAAAATTTATCTTCCAATTTTAATGAGTTAATCAAAAATCTTCCTAAAATAGAAATAAAGTTAAAGAAAGAAGAAATAAGAATAGACAAGGAGGGAAAATTAAAACTTTGTCATAAATTTAAACAAAAGCTTATTTGCGCCCCAGGTGTTAAAATTAAAATAAATGAGGGAGAAATATGGGGAGACAAACATGCTGGCATTGAAAATGCTCAAATTAAAATAAAAAATTGCCGATTAATTAATCGGTTCATAAATAAATTTAAAAACATTATTCAAGGATTATTACAAAAAGACATAGAAAAACAAGGAAATAAATTTAAAAAATGAAAATGGAAAAAGATTGGCAAACAAAAAACCCTTCGACTGGGCTCAGGGCAGACCCTTCGGCCAAGCTCAGGGCAGAACCTTCAGCGTGGCTCATTGTAAAACTTGGTGAGGTTTGTGATGTTGGAGCTGGAAATTCTGCACCACAAAAGAAAGAACTTTTTGTTGATGGTAAATATCCATTTTTTAGAACTGCTGATGTAGGTA
>JAAXQB010000016.1 GCA_012329085.1 Methanosarcinales archaeon
ATCAAAAATATCAGTATCTTCAGACCACTCTCCTTTATAATATAATTGCTTTGGTGCCCCTTTTTCAATTTTCTTTAACAATTTTGGATATCTTTTATCTTGAAAAGTAATCATTATTTTATTTACTATATCATAAAAAACCAGCAATCAAAATCAAAATAAAAGTAGGGCCAAACCCAACTTCAATACTCTATTCTAGGTGTCTAAAAAGCTCTAATGCTATGTTTACTGCTCCTGTTATTGGCGTGGATTTTGGACGAACAATACTTGCTTGGGGCGCTATTTTTTTAACTTGTTTTTTAAAAGTGTTAAAAATTATCTTAGAATTAAATACTCCTCCTATTATTACTATTGGAAACTTAATCTTTGATAAATTAAGCTCTCTAATAGCTGTTTTAACAGCCAGAGCTAACTCTTGCCCTGCTAAAATTGAAATCTCTTTTGCAATCTTATCTTTTTTAGTCACTGCTTTATCTATTAATGATGAAAGAGAAGCAATGGTTTTAACTATATCTTTTTGATAAATTTTTTCCATTAAATTACTCTCCTTTTTTACCCCTAATTTTTTTAAAATCATATTAGTCAATTGGGTCTCAGGACCTCTTTTGTCTAAATCCCTGCAAACCGCCTGAAACGCTTTTTGGCCAAGCCAAAATCCTGAACCCTGGTCCCCTAAAATATAATCCCAACCACCAACGACAACTTCTTGTCCTTTTTTCCAGCCCATAACAATAGAACCTGTGCCAGCAATAACAACAATTCCAGTTTTTTCATTTGTCCCTGAACGAAAACCAGCTAATTGATCTCCTTGAATCTCAATTTTATTTTTTAAAAAAGATAGCTCTGGAATTTCTTTTAAAAGTCCTTTTCTAATAATTTTAGCCTTATTTTTGTCTCTTTCTAATCCTCCTGCTAAAGCAATATAGATAAAACCAAGCTCAGGAAAAGAATAATTCCTCATTAGTATCTTAATAGTTTGACTAAGACGAGCAATCGCCTTTTGAGTGCCAATTTTATGTGGATTAGAGGGCTCTGTCTTAATTTGATTTAAATATTTTCCATTTTCATCAACCAAAACAGCATCTGTCTTAGTCCCTCCCCCATCAATAGCAATAATATATTGTTTTTCCTTTTTCATATGTCTGTTGGTGTCAAGCGCCAACAAGCTTAATATTAAACTTTACTTGTTTTTTGTTACGAGCTTTAAGGGAATAATATTGAGTTAGTTTTTTTGCTTTTAATAATGCTTTTTGCTCCTGTTTATTATTTCCATAACTCCTCACTAAAGTAAGAGGGCCTGAATAATCCTGAAGTTCTATTAAAACATCTCTCTTTTTGGCTAAGGCCTTAATTTTTAAATTCTCTTGCTCGTTTCTGCCAATAATCACCTTATTCTTGTCTTGCCAAAAATGACGACCAACCCCCAAAAGCTCAATATCATTTTTTTGACAAAGAGGAAATATTTTAAACAAATCTTTTAATCTTAAGCTAAACTCTGAATCAGTTAAAATACAGCCACCAGCTGGAGTGGGATATTCTTTTATCTTCCATTTTTTGGCTAAAGCTATTTGTTTTTTTCTAGAACGGCCAGAAATATCTAAAAGTTGCTCTCGGATTACCATCCCTTTTTCTTCAGGAATAGTTTTTTTAAGTAGTTTAGCTGATAAGGGACGGACAAGACAGCCCAAAAGACCTGATTCTTTTTCTATTATTTCTAATGCTTTTTTATTCTGGGACATTGGTCTTTGTCCTAAAACTTCTCCTGTGGCCACAAAATCAAAACCCTGTTTTTTTATTATTGTCTTGACTTGTTTGAACATTAAAGCGTGACAGTCCAAGCAAGGGTTCATTGTTTTACCATAACCATATTTAGGGCTTTTAACCATTTTTAGATGCTCTATGCTAAAATCTTTTATTATTAATTTGATTCCCAGAGCCCTAGCTGCTTTCTTTGCCTGCTCACAATTAAAAAAATAACTCTGAAAGCTCAAGCCAGTAACTTCAATCCCTTGCGATTGCAAAATCTTAACTGCTAACATAGAATCTAGTCCACCAGATAGCAAAACAATGGCTTTAGTTTTTTTATTTATCATATAATATCCTTTTTGATTGTCTGGTTTGGTTTGATTGTTTTCCCAGCCCAAATTTTCTTGCCTGGCATAATCAAAGAATTGATTCCTATTCTAACTCCATCCCCTACAATAGCTCCTAATCTTTGTCTTTTTGTATCTATAATTTTCCCAGCAATTACTGATTTTATCGTCTGCCCATCATCTCTAAAATTAGTAAAAATAGTGCCTGCGCCTATTTTACAATTATCTCCAACAACAGAATCTTTAATAGAGGTTAAATCCCCAATGTTATTATTATCACCAATAACAGTATTTTCAATTTCCACTGCCTGTCCAATAGCGCAATTATCCCCAATAGAAGTAAATTTTTTGATATAAGAATTAGCGCCAATAAAACAGTTCTGGCCGATAAGAATTGGACCCTGAATATTTGCTCCGCTTTCAATTATAGTTCCTTTTCCAATAATTACTTTATTTTTTGTATAATAATTTTTTAATAAATATTCATTAGCATCAAGTAAATTCCAAGAATAAGAAACCGGAATCCAGCTTTTATTTTTATGAAAATAAAGTTTTTCATTTTCAATAATATTTTTAATATAATCAGTAATTTCATATTCATTACGAACTGATTTTTTTATTTTTAAATCAAAAATTGATTTATCTAAAACATAAAGACCAGTATTAACTAAATTGCTTATTCTTTTTTTCGGTTTTTCAACTAATTTCTTGACTTGATTATTTTTAATTTTTACCTGCCCATAATTTTCAGGATTTTTTACTTGTTTTAATAAGATACAAGGGTATTTTTTAAGACATTGTTTTATATCTTCTTGCTCATATAAATCATCACCGTTTAAAAGTAAAAACTTATTCTTTAGGTGGGGAATAGCTTTTTGAATAGCATCTCCTGTTCCTGATAATTTTTTCTGAAAAACATATTTTATTTTCAAGCCCTTGTAATTAGAACCTATTGCTTTCTGAATCATTTCTTTTTTATAGCCAACCACTATTATAACTTCCTCCACTAAGGAAGTTAGATTGTCTAAACTATACTCTAAAATAGTTTTTCCAGCCACTTTCAAAAGTGGCTTAGGTTTAGTTAGAGTCAAAGGATATGTTCTTATTCCCCTTCCTGCGGCTAAAATAACTGCCTGCCCCGTTAAAAGTTGCTTTTTTTGATATAATTTGTTTTTTTCACACATCAATTTTGATAAATTAATATATTGAATACGCAAAATTAAAATTTTTATTCAAAAATTTTAATTTTAAGACTTCTGGCAGGACTTGTTTTATTTACATAGGTCAACTTTATATTACAATATTAATTAATTTTCCCGGAATAAAGATTATTTTTTTAATTTTTTTGCCCTCAAGCCATTTTTTCACTTTTTCTTGAGAAATTGCAATTTCTTTAACTTTTTCTTCGGAAATATTTACTTCCACCTCTACTTCGTCACGAACCTTACCATTAATTTGGATAATCAGAGTTATTTTTTCTTGTTTAATCAGTTTAGAATCATATTCTGGCCATTTTTGTAAAAAAATACTGCTTTTATTTCCCAGTTTTAACCACACTTCTTCAGCAAAATGAGGAGCAAAAGGGGCCAAAAGCTTTAAAAAATCTTTGAACTCTTTCCTACTTAACCCCTCTTTATCTTTTTGCCATATATTACAAAACTCCATTAAAGAACTAATCGCCGTATTGAACTTCAAGCTCTCAATATCTTCCCCTACTTTCTTAATAGTTTTATGTAAAAGTTTTTTAAGTTTTGAGTTTTCAGCTGTGGTTTTGAGTTTTAAGTTTTGAATTTTGAGTTTATTCTGAAGTTTCCAAACTTTTTCCAAAAAACGATGAGAGCCTTTTATCCCCTGACTACTCCAAGAAATCTCTTGATTAAAAGGACCCATAAATGCTTCGTAAAGACGAAGTGTATCAGCTCCATATTGTTCTATAATCTCATCAGGAGTTATAACATTGCCTCTTGATTTTGACATTTTCTGACCATCAGAGGCTAAAACCAGTCCAACGCTTCTTAGTTTTAAAAACGGTTCTTTTGTTGAAACCAATCCTAAATCATATAAAAACTTATGCCAAAAACGAGCATATAACAGATGTAAAACTGCGTGCTCAGCTCCGCCAACATATAGATCAACGGGCATCCAATGTTTTTCTTTTTCTAATGAAACAAATTTTTTCTCGTTCTTTGAGTCAATGAATCTTAAATAGTACCAACAAGAACTAGCCCATTGGGGCATAGTATTGGTCTCTCTTTTAGCCAAACAACCACATTTTGGACATTTTAGATTAACCCACTTTTCAATCAAGGCTAATGGTGATTCACCTGTCCCAGTCGGCTGATATTTTTCAACTTTTGGTAATTTTAACGGTAAGTCATTTTCAGGAACAGGAACAATCCCACATTTTGGACAATGGACTAAAGGAATCGGTTCTCCCCAATATCTTTGCCTAGAAAAAACCCAATCCCGAAGACGATAATTAATTGCTTTTTTACCACAACCCTTTTTCTCAAGCCAATTTATAACTTCTTTTGCTGTTTTATTTAATTTAATTTTCTTAATTGATAAATTAAATTTTTTAGCAAACTCTTCGTCTCTTTTATCATACGCTGGAACAGCCATAATTGCTCCATGGCCATAAGACATTAAAACATAATCAGCAATCCAAATAGGAATTTTCTCATTATTAATCGGATTAATAGCATAACTTCCAGTGAAAACACCTGTCTTTTCTTTGTCTAAATTTGTTCTTTCTATCTCGCTTTTTTTCTTTGTCTGTTCTTGATATTTTTTGATTTCAGATTTTTTACTATTTATTGTTATTTTATCAACTAACGGATGTTCTGGCGAAAGAACCACAAAAGTAGCTCCAGGTAAAGTATCAACCCGAGTAGTAAAAATATTTATTGAAAATTGAAAAGCAACCCTTCGGGGAGTCGCTTGCAACGACAGGGAAATTGGAAATTGAATTTCAGCCCCCTCTGATCTTCCAATCCAATTTTTTTGCATTGCTTTAATTTTTTCAGGCCAATCAAGTTCGTCTAAATCCTCCAAAAGCTTATCAGCATAAGCAGTAATTTTTAAAACCCATTGTTTCAGTTTCTTCTTTATTACTTCTGTGCCACATCTCTCACACCTGCCATCAACTACCTCTTCATTAGCTAAACCGGTTTTACAAGAAGAACACCAGTTTATCGGCAACTCTGCCTCATAAGCTAATCCTTTTTTATAAAGCTGAAGAAAAAGCCATTGAGTCCATTTATAATATTCAGGAACAGTCGTATTAATTTCTTTAGACCAATCATAACTGAAACCGGCTCTTTTCATTTGCTTTTTAATTTTAGCAATATTTTGCTTGGTGGTCAGAGCTGGCTGGATGCCAGTTTTCAAAGCATAGTTTTCAGCTGGTAAGCCAAAAGCATCCCAACCCATAGGATGCAAAATATTAAACCCTTGCATTTTTTTCATTCGTGAAACAATGTCCGTCGCAACATATCCTTTAAAATGACCAACATGCAAACCATAACCAGATGGGTAGGGAAACATATCTAAACAATAAAACTTTGGCTTTTTAGAGCCAAGATTAGTTTTAAAAATACCTGATTTATCCCAAACTCTTTGCCACTTTTTCTCAATTTTCTGCGGGTTATAATTTTTCATTATTTTTATATTTTAAATAAATCTTTTGCGTTTTGAGTAGTAATAGTAACTACTTCTTTATAGCTTATATTTTTTATCTCAGCAATTTTTTCGGCTACATATTTCACATGCAAAGGTTCATTGCGACCAGATTCTTGTGGCGGAGTCAAGTACGGACAATCTGTTTCTATCAAAATTTTACCTAAAGGTGTTTTTCTAATAATCTCATCTAAATTCAGCTTAAAAATAATACCATTAAATCCTAAATAAAGCCCCATATCAAGATATTTTTCTGCCTCTTTCCAATTTCCAGCAAAGCAATGAACTACGCCCTGAGGCTTGAAATTTAAAACTTGGAGCTTTAAAATTTCAATAAGATCTTGATGGGCAAAACGGCAGTGGAAAATTATCGGTAAATTTAATTCTTTTGCTAAATTTAATTGTTCTAAAAAAACTTGTTTTTGGTGCTCCTTAAATGAAACATATTCTGACTTATAATCTAAACCAATTTCTCCGATAGCTATAACTTTCTCTGATTTTGTAAAATCCTTATAATCTACTATGCAAAAATTTTCTTCAGCGTGAATCGGGTGTAAGCCCACTGTGGCATAGACGCCTTTAGAATATTTCTCAGCAATTTCTATTGCTTTTCTGCTGCTCTCAAAACCAGCGCCAACATTAATAAGCCAAACATTGTTTTTTAAAGCTTTTTTTATTACTTTATCAGCATCTAATCTGTAGGCATTAAAATTTACATGTGCATGCGTATCTATTAACATAAAAGCATCAAAACCTGCCCCGTAGGGAAAACAAAGTTTTCTCCTTCAGGGTTTAAATGTGCGTGAGTATCAATAAACATAATTATTTCAAGTGAGGGAACAATGCTTTACTTTTTTTAGTTTTTATTTGCCGCAATATTTTTTCCGAAGTTTCAGGTAAAAATGGCTCTATCAATTTCGCTATTTCGCTAACGGCAAATAACAAATCACTGATAACAGTTTTGCTGTTTTTTTTATCTTCCCAAGGACGCTCTTTTTCAATATATCTGTCGCAAAAACTAATTAACTGCCAAATCACAATCAACGCCTCATTAAACTTAAATTCACCTAATGATTTTTTATAACTTTTCCAAGTTTTGTCTATTATTTTATTTATTTTTAAATTTTTAGTTGTCGTTTTTAATTTTTCATTTTTCATTTTTAATTTAGCTGCAAGTGTCACTACTCTAGCTACCAAATTCCCTAAACCATTTGCCAAATCAGCATTGTAGCGTTGTTCAAACTTCTCATAAGTAAAATCGCCATCTTCTGTCGGCGGAATCTCCCGCAAGAGAAAATATCTTACTGCGTCAGTTCCATATTTTTCATTTAATTCAAATGGATTAATAATATTTCCCAAGCTTTTTGACATTTTTTGTTCATTGACAGTAATAAATCCATGAACAAATATGGTCTTTGGCAAAGGTAATTTGAGAGATAAAAGCATTGCTGACCAAATTAGACCATGAAATCTTAAAATATCTTTACCAACACAATGAACGTCTGCTGGCCAAAATCGTTTAAACTTATCACCATTTTCTGCATAGCCCAAGGCAGAAATATAATTACTAAGAGCATCAGCCCAGACATAGATGCTTGCTTCAGAATCATCTGGAACTGGAATAGCCCATTTTAAATTTTTTCTTTGCCGAGAAAAACTAATATCTTCTAATCCTTTTTTAATAAAATTTAAAATTTCATTTTTACGAAAATTAGGAATAATTTTAATTTTATCCTCCTTAATAATATTCTCTATTTCTTTTGAATATTTTGATAGCCGAAAAAAGTAATTTTCTTCTTCAATAATTTCTGGTTTTTTTTGATGAACAACGCACTTTCCATCTTTTAAATCCTTTTCAGTAATAAAGGCCTCACAACCGACACAATAAAATCCTTTATATTTCTTTTTGTAAATATCATTATTTTCTTTTAATTTTAACCAAACCTTTTTCACTGTTGGCCAATGCCTTTTTTGATCAGTGGTTCGAATAAAATCATCATTAGATAGATTTAAAGCTTTTTTTAACTCTTTAACTCTCTGCGAAATTTCATCAGTAAAAGCTTCAGGACTTTTTCCCATTGCTTCAGCTGCTTTTGTGTTTTTCTGGCCATGCTCATCTGTCCCAGTTAAAAAGAAAACATTCTCGCCTAAAATCCGATGATATCTAGCAATAACATCTGCTTGAATTGATTCTAAGGCATGTCCAATATGTGGATTAGCATTTGTATAAAATATGCTTGTTGTAATATAAAATTTCTTCATCTTTTCTAAAGACTGTCTTTTTTTATTGGAGTTTTTTCTAAAATTATTACAAACTCCCCTTTTAATTTACTTTGTTCAAGTTTTTGAATTACTTGTTCAATATTACCCTGATGAATGGTCTCAAATTTTTTAGTTAGTTCCTGGCAAACTATTACTTTAAAATTAGAATCTTTGCCCCTTATAACTTCCTGCAAAACATCTTTTAATTCAATCAAAGTTTTCATTATCCTATGTTTTGATTCATAAAGAATAACTGAATATTCTGATTTAACAACTTTATTAAAGAATTTTTTTCTTTTTCTTTTTGTTGGCGGAAATCCTAAAAACAAAAATCTATCCATAGGTAGACCAGAAATACAAGCAGCGGTTATAAGAGCGCAAGGCCCAGGGATAGGCACTATATTTATTTTTATTTTTGAATCAACCAGTTCTTGAATTAACTTATTTCCTGGATCTGATATTCCCGGCGTGCCAGCGTCAGAAACAAGGGCTAAGTTCTTTCCTTGTTCTAATAAATCAATAATATGGTCAATCTTTTTTACTTTAGAATGCTGATGATAACTTAAAATAGCAGTGTTAATCTCATAGTAATTCAAAAGTTTTTTAGTCACCCTAGTATCTTCACATAAAATCAAATCAACACCTTTAAAAGTTTCAATGGCCCTGAAACTAATATCTTTAAGATTACCAATAGGGGTCGCAACAATATAAAAATTTGGCATATTATAACATTATTGCTTCATCTTGTTTCCTCTTTTTTAGATAATTCTTTAAAAACTCAAATAAAATCCCAGCCAAAGGAATAATTAAAATAGCTCCCAAAATTCCGCCAAATCGAAATCCTATTAAAAAAGCAATTAAAGCTAAACAAGCCGGAATACCAACAATTTTTTTGGTTAAAAGAGGAGAAAGAACACTACTCTCAACTTGTTGAATCAAAGTAAATAAAACAACGACAAATATTGCCTTAGGAATTGATATTGTTGCTGTTACCAAAAACATAATTGCTCCAGTTATAAGAGGTCCTATATATGGAATAAAATTAAGGACTGTAGCTAAAATAGCAAAAGCAAAGGGATAACTAATATCTAACAAAAGAAAAGAAACATAAACCATTAGTCCCACAAAAAGAGAAGCTATAACCCTGGTTCCAAACCAAGCATTTACTTTCTTATAAACCCTTTTCCAAAGATTTAAAACAAAGGCCTCTTGTTTTTTGGAAAAGAAAAGAATGAAAAACTTTTCTATTGTTTCTTTTTCAAGAGAAAAAAAGATAGCTAAAAGAAAAACAAAAAATGTTATCCCTATTCCTCCAAAAAAAGCAAATAAGGCCTGTAATAAACTTTCAGCCGTTAAATCCTGCCCCATAATATTATCTAAGAAATCTGGAGTAATCACAAAATTCTCTATTCCTGCCCTGCCTAATAAGAAATAAAACTGCTCAAGGTATTGAGGAAAAAGCTGAATAAATTGCCTAAATTCTGCCATAAATAAATTAATACAAGCATAAACTGCGAAACCCATCAATCCAAAAGCACTAAAATAGACTAAAATTACCGCTATTATTCGAGGAATTTTTCTTTTATGCAAAAAATCAATTAAAGAATTAAATAAAATAGAAATCACCAAAGCAAAAACAACCCAAATTATAATATCTCTTACAAAATAAAGAACATATAAAACAAAAACAATTGTAAGAATTTTAAGGATTGTTCCCCAAGATATATCTAATATTTTTTTATTATTCATAAAAAATAAATCTAAATTAATAATTCAAGTGATAAACACGGGATTCTTCGCAAGCTCAGAATGACACCTCCTCCTTCGTCATTCTGAGCGATAGCGAAGAATCTCAAATTATTATTATAAAACTAAAGTTTCAACAATCGTTGAAACTTTTCCCTATCTTTAAACGGACCAATAAGAGCTAAATTTAATTTTTCTGGCTGAAAAATATCTTTAGCCACTTTTTGAATATCAGAAACAGTTACTTTATTAATTTTCCTAATACATTCTTTTGGAGACAACATCTTCTGAGTCAAAAGTTCTTGTCCAGCATAAAAAGAGGCTTGAGCATCAGAAGATTCTAAAGACAAAGAAAGAGTTCCTTTGACATAATCCTTAGCTTTTTGAAGTTCTTGTTTGGTAATTTTTTTAATTTTCAAAAGATTGTATTCTTTTAAGATTGACTTAATTGCTTTTTCTACTTTCTTATTATCCACTCCAGCTTGGGTTACTAAACAGCCAGTGTCAGTATTTTTTTCAGAAGAAGTTCTAATATAATAAGCCAAGCCCTGTCTTTCCCTAACTACCATAAAAAGCCGTGAACTCATATTGCCTCCCAAAATTACTGCTAATAAATCCTGAATATATCTCTGTTTGTGAAACAAATTATAACCCCTCACTCCTAGACAAAGATGGGTCTGGTCAGTCTTCTTAAAATGAATAAGCGACTGAGGCTTTACCTGCTCCTCTCTAACTTCTTTTTTTGAGCAAGCTGAGCCAGTTTTTATTCCTTGAAAATATTTTTTAATTTTTGCTTCAGCTGATTTAGTAATATTCCCAGCAACACAAACAACAGTATTAGAAGCTAAATAATGATTAGAATAATACTTTGAAAAATCTTTTCTTTTGAAAGAAATAATATTAGTTTTTTCGCCTAAGATTGACCGACCAGCTGGCTGGTCGCCATAGAGAAGTTTGTCCCAAAGTACGCCAACATAACTCATTGGAAGGTCTAAATACATATTAATTTCCTCAAGAATTACGCCTTTTTCTCTTTCTATATCTTTTTGTTTTAATTTAGTATTCAGCAAAATGTCTGAAACCCAATCCAAAGCTAAATCAAAATGCTCAGAATTCACCTTAGCCCAATAGCCAGTTGTCTCTTCTCCAGTAAAAGCATTATACATTCCTCCCACCCTATCAAGCTGCTCTGCAATCTTTAACGGATTCGGTCTTTTTTTAGTTCCCTTAAAAAACAGATGCTCTAAAAAATGAGAGATACCATTAATCTCTTTGGTCTCATATTTAGAACCAGTGCCAACCAATACTAAAACAGTCACTGATTGAGTGTTTTTTAAAGGAACAGTAATAATTCTTAAGCCATTTTTGAGAGTAGTTTTTTTAAACACTGCTTAAATTATACTCTAAATTAAGGAAAAAACCAAGAGTCATAATTAAAAGCTCCGCCAGAATATATTCTGGCGGAGCTTTTAACTCAGCTCAGCAGAATCAATTTAAGCGGCACTGCCGGGTTGCGCCATAGCTAAAACCTGTTTTATAGCCACTACCAAAGCAGCTGCTGAAACAAATGCTAAAAAGCTCTGCATTATTATAGCCACTCTATCACCAAATTGCAAACCAACTAAACCAATCATCATTAAAGCAATCGCTGAAATTAAGAAAGGACTACTTTCTTTTTCTCCAATATTAAGAAAACCAACAATCAGACCAAGCACACCAAGGATAACTGGAAGATGAGCAATTTCAGCAAAACCAGCTAAGACCGCCAAGAGCATTCCAATGATAAATGCCCAATGACCAATAAGTGTTTTCTCCATAATTTTTTAAAAATTCTTTTTATTTTTTATATTTTTACC
>JAAXQB010000316.1 GCA_012329085.1 Methanosarcinales archaeon
CTCAAAAAGAATAGCAACCCATGCTGAATGAGCCGAGGCTGAAGCTGTGATGGAGCCGCTGTGAATGCAGTTCGTCGTTCTCTCCCTATTATTCATATAACATATTTTATCAATTGTTTTAAAATCTAATTCTTTATATTTCGCTGCAAACAATACTTTGCTCTGAAATGGATTTGAATTTAATTTTATAATTCCTATTTCAAACGATTGATTCAATCTTTCCATTTCGTCAGATAAATTATCACTATATTCAAATACTACTAAATATCCAAAATTCGCCCAACTTGAATTTGAAACTGCTTGAAAAAAATATTTTTTTAATTCAGGATCATTATTTATTTCTTTTTTTAGCTCATAAGAGCTTAACTCAAAACTGTTAATTTGATTTATTGCTTTAATAAACTTTCGACTTGTTTTGGTTTCTAGATTTAAAAACTTCACGCTAACCATATCAGGATTTGTCCAAGTTTGATTGGGTTCTTTGCTAAATTTTGATTTTTCATGATATATTGTTTTTGAATATACTTGCGTATTACTCTTTGAATTTAAATAACTATTTAATAATTTGTGTAAATCTCTTTCCCGAAATGTTTCAGAAGTATTTGGTTTTTTAGAACTACAATCTTTTTCATAGTCTACAGGTATAATTTCTTCTTCGATTTCTTCTTCGTATTTTACTAAATAATAAGCCCAAACATTATCTCGTTTTATTCTTTTTACTCTTGAATCTCCATATTTTATAAAATTTCCAAGTATAGATGAAACAGTTCCACTAGGCGTTCTGCCTCCGAAAATGAAATATTCTTTATCACGAATGTGATTGTATATTTTTGTTTTGGTCGAGGGTTTTTTTAAATCTTCAAGGCTTTGTAATACTGCTTCTTTTATTGTTTTTTTTGCATTCATATTATTATTATTTTCACACTCCTTTCATATATTAACTATAATCTCTATATGTATATGTTAGTATTTTTTACTTAAAAAACTACTATTTATACCACTTTATTATATTTATTTTATGTATAAAGATATATATATATATATTCTATGATATAAATTTATACTGATATGTAATTTTTTTCCAATCAATGTTTTAATATTTATTTTTTAAATTTATAAAAATATTTTTACATCATATTCGGAAAGCTCATTTGGAACAAATGTGCGTCTTTTGAAAATAAGATTTACTCCATATCATCTCGTAAGCCCCCTCAACACTTCATCATCAAGTGCATTAGGAATGCATTTTTTCGCATTTGAGATTATATCTAATGCAAGTTTTTTATACACTTCTGCAATATCTGAATCTGGTGCTTTTTCAATAACAGTAAATCCATCCCGCTCACAATCCTGCACCATCTGTTTTTTTGGAATAAAAGAAGTCAATTTAGAACCAATCCCATCTGCAAATTTCTCTACAATCTCTTTTTCTCTATCCACTAACCGTGAATTACAAATAACTCCACTTAATTTAGTATTTATTCGTGCAAGTCCTTTGCAAATATTATTTGCTGCATACAAAGGCATATATTCGCCAGAAGTGAGTATATAAATTTCATTTACAAATCCTTTTCTAATAGGTGCAATAAATCCACCGCACACTATATCCCCTGGAACATCATAAATAATAACATCTGCATTTTCTGTGGCAGTTGATATTTTATTAAGGGTCTGTATTGCAACAATAACGCCCCTTCCTGCACAACCAACTCCGGGTTCTGGTCCTCCTATTTCTATGCATTTGACGCCCCCATACCCTTCAAAAACTATATCCTCTTCACTCAAATTTTTATTGCCAGCTCGCAAAAGATCAAGTATAGTAGGAATTCTTTTTCCACCAAGAAGAGAAATTGAAGAATCACTTTTAGGATCGCATCCGATTATAACTACATTAAGATTAAGGTCTGCCATGGATGCCGCAATATTAGATGCCGTGCAAGACTTTCCAATGCCACCTTTTCCATATATTGCAATTCGTATTTGTTCATTCATATATTCAATAAGCTTCTTAAGGTGCCACCTATTTCGGATTCAATAATTTGATTTACACCAAGTGTTTTAGGATGCAAATCAATTTCCACAGCTACGAATTTATGCCCCATTTCCTTTAATGGTAAAACCTGCCTTGGTCCATTAGTCACAGAAATTACTTCCATGTCTTTAATAGCATCCATTTGTATTGCATGCGGAACACCTGTTATTACAACAAAATCATAATCACTATATTTTTCTTTAATAATGCCATTTACTTTATTGCTTGTGATTGCATATTCATCCAATCCACCAATAATCTCATGAATTTCAATTCCTTTCATTTCAAAACCATTTGTAATTTGCGTAGCATGAGTTCTAACTCTTGGAAGACCCAAAGAATCGTCAATGTTTGCCATATTTATAATCGAAGTATTTCCAATACTCTTTGCCGCTTCATTTATGGCAATAGTAATATCTGCAAATGCATATCCTGTTTCTTTTTTTGCATTCATTATGGTGATGCATTTCTTACCATTTTTTAAAAGATTTATAATATGATTTGAAACAGTAATTTTAAGATCGCCTCTCGATGCTTTAATAAACTCTTTACTTGCTGCACCATGTGCTTTTTCTACATTTGTTGCCTCATGTAATAAAAATTCTTGTCTTTTATATTCTTCTTTACTGATAAGCCCTTCATTTAATGCAGATTCTAATGTTAAAAGCACCCCCTTAGTGTTATTTTGGAATCCTGCATGTACTTCAACTGTGATAATAGGTATATCAAGATCTGCATCTTGCAAGGGCTCACTTAAAGATTCCCCAATAATCATACTTACGCAAGTTCCAACCACTCCGATATTTTTTGGATTAAACATATCTTTTGCTTTTTTAAGCAAAGATACAAGTGCATCATGTCCCCCAAATACAAAACCATTATCATCAAGTGCTGTTGTAAGAACTTTCATTCCATCTTCTTCTAATAATCTTGCATGTTTAAAAGAACATCCAGCAGGACCATGCAATATTGCAATTTCTATGTTTAAATCTCTTAATGTATAAAGAGCTGCAACTATTGAACTTGGGCGAGGGTGTATAATTTGAAATTTTTTCATAGCACATTTAGAATGAATGTTTGTTTGAGAAAATCTCTGATTTTCGATATCATATGAATTAATAGATTCGTTTTCTTTAAATGTGTTAGATATGATTATCAACTCTTTTTTATTTTTTTATAACAATTTTTCAATTGTAGATGGTTCTACCAATGCAGTTGGATCGAGTGATACTGGTGTTATAGAAATTGCCTTTTTTTTTAATAAAGCATATACATCAGTACCGACCACATCATTTTTAATAGAATCTCCTA
>JAAXQB010000343.1 GCA_012329085.1 Methanosarcinales archaeon
AGCACAGCAGCGATCCGTAGTTCCCGAGGACTCTCATACCTCAGTACAATATGGAACACTGGCAGACTTGTCTTCTGTGTTCGGAATGGGAACAGGAATTTCCCTGCCGCTATGGCCGCCATACTCAAATTTATAAATGTGAAATGAAAATTTTATGATTTTTTTATAATTTTCTATATAATTTTTAAAATTTTTAAAATGTAATTATAAAAACATATGTATTGACACATCATAAATCCAAAATATTTAAATAATAAGGTGAACTTAAGATAATATGTAATATATATTTAATAATTATTTTAGAATGAAAAATTAAATGAACATTGGATAATAAAATAAAGGAGAATAAAAAAATATGGATGAAAGTGACAAAGAATTTAATGACCTTGTAAAATTGTATGATGAAGTGAAAAAATTTAGAATTGATAATTCAGCTAATATACTAAAAAAATTTCATGATAAAGATCAAAAAAATTTTAAATTGGTTGCAAAAAAAGAAAGTGTGCATTTGTTTGACATAGATAAAACGAACGAAATAAAAGAGTTTGAAAATTGTTTAAATGATGAAAATATAACAAATTCAATTATAGTGAATATTTTTAATTCAAAAAAAGTTTCATTGTCAAAAAATATAACAATTAAAAAAATATCTATCGACAATAAATGGGAGATAATTGACAATGAAAATGGTAATGAATTTATTATTATAAAAGAAGATAATAATAAAATAAAGATTCATAAAAAATCTTTACGATCAAATCTAAATTTGAGTTCTACTGCAGTATGTGCATATACACTATCGCAATATCAAGAATTTTGGATGGAAACAGGAAAAAATAAAGATGTAAATGATTGGTATAAATTAGAAGATCATTATGATTTTATTATTAATGTTTTAAAAGATGTTTTAAATAAAAAATCACATCCATCAAAATTGGAACCCATAAATGAATTTTCATTACTTAATACACTATATTTTTTAAAAGGTATTCAAAATAAAATTGAAATAGATGATAAAAAATTAGTAATAAATAATACCATCGTTCTTAAAATAATTAGAATGATATATAAACAATCTATAGAAAAGCAAACAAATTCTTCTAAAGAAAGATCGCATCCTTACATTTATTACAAGTTCTTGCAAGTGATGGAAAAATGGGCACTCGAAATATTTAACGATATTAAAAATAATAATAATGAATGGAAAAATATAACGGAGGGTATGGATAAAATAGAACATATAGAAAAGGAAGAAAAAGGGAGAAAAGAAGCATGGGAAAAAATTTGTAATTACTTTTTAAATAATAAAATTTATGATTATGCAAAGTTTGAGATGTATCGGCAAATATCACTTCATAGTGTAAAAGATCGTTCTCTTTTTGATGTAAAACGCTTAATTTATAGTCTATTAATTGTGATAAATTATAGATACTCCAACAATTTAATAAAAGATAAAGTACTTAAATTGATTTTTGATGAGCAACTTAATTCTAACACAGGATTGTTTCTTGTTGGTTCTGGGATAAATCCAAATTTTGTGATACACAAAGGGAGAATTGAAAATAAAACAGAAATAAGAATATGTTCGACCCCAATATTATCAAGTGTAGAATGTTTGAGAGATATATTTGAACATAAAAAACTTGAAACAGATTTGAAAAAATACTCCAAAAAATTAAATTTAACATACAAGTGGATAGTAAAAAGATCATGGAAAGATTCTTCTGGTGATTTAGAAGGATGGTTTTCAGATTATGAAAACACATCTATACCTGAATCGTGGATGGCTGGTCATACACTTTTATTTCTTAAAACATATTGTGAAATATTGTTAGATTCAATTAAAAAAAATACATTCGTTAAACTTGATGTAAAAAAATCTGAAGAATTAACATCGATTGTTGAATGGGAATATTTAAAAGATAGTTATGGTATTAAAAAAAATATCGAGTATATGATGGAAGAAAATAATGGAAAATGGGAATCAAATCCTAAATATTGTTCAGCATTAATATTTGGTCCCCCTGGATCTGGAAAATCTTCAATAGTAAAAGCATTAGCAAAAAGATTGGAATGGGATTATGTTGAAATAGCCCCACATTTGTTTTTAACTAAAGGTAAAGAAAGTATAGTTCCAAGTGCTATCCAAATTTTTAATAGATTGCTTCAGATGAAAAAGACAGTGATATTTTTTGATGAAGTTGATCAACTAGTAAAATCGCGTAAAAATGCAAATAAACAAGGCAGTGAAGAATCTATATGGATTGTAACATCGCTTTTACTTAAATTTCAAGAATTGCGAGATCAAAAAGATATTAAATTCATATTAGCTACAAATGATATAACTGAAGTTGATATTGCTGCAAAAAGACCTGGTAGAATTGATGCAGTGTTGCCAATGGGTGCTATTTGCTGGCAAGATCGTTTGAAAATATTACGAGATGCAATAAGAGGGGAAGATAATAGAATTGAAGAACATTTGGAAGAATCAGGAGATATATTTAAAATTTTAATAAATGAATCTACTAAATTATTAAAAACCCATAATGAAATTTATAAAATAGAAAAAAAAGATGTACAAAATAAACAATTACAGAATTATTTACAAAGAACGAATTTTATGCCTTTTTTAGATATAAAAAATATAATTGAAAGATTATTTAATAAAAAAAATTGGGAATCTATTGAAAAAGAAGAAGTATTTAAAATATTTTTTGTTAATAGAGATAATAGAGATAGTGAAGACTATAAAAATTTTGAATTTGAAAATTTTCATACAAAATTAATAGACAAATCTATAAAAGATCAAATAGATGAATATATTTACTTACCAATAGATGCAGACATATCAAAAAGAGAATATATTGACCATATTAAAGACACCATATTCAGAAAATGTTGAATGAATATATAATAAGAACTAGATTATAAAAAGAAGAAAAATAAACAAATTTCACATAAGTAAGAAAAAAAAGTTAAAAGTAAAAATTGAGCACAGCAGCGATCCGTAGTTCCCGAGGACTCTCATACCTCAGTACAATATGGAACGCTGGCAGACTTGTCTTCTGTGTTCGGAATGGGAACAGGAATTTCCCTGCCGCTATGGCCGCCATACTCAAATTTATAAATGTGAAATGAAAATTTTATGATTTTTTTTCTTATTGCCTATTCTCTTAATAAGAGAATATGCTAAGCCAAGATCCGGATTCGAACCGGAATGATATCGCTCTGCAGGCGATTGCGTAGCCGCTCCGCCATCTTGGCATAACGAGTAATATGATTTCAATCCTTATTTTAATGGAAATAAATTGCTCTGCAAGTAATTGCGTAACCACTCCGCCATCTTGACATAACGAGTATTATGATTTCAATCCTTATTTTAATTGAAATGAATTAATTAAATGACATATTAGATATCGCCTGAATATAAGCAAGAGTAAAAGGTTCAGATATTAGTAGCTGCGGACTGAACATCTCGTTGCCTTGATGCGTACATCCCAACTCTATTAACCCGGTCTTTTACCGGAATCTTTTACATAAGGTCTCTTTTTAGGTTAGATTTCGAGCTTAGATGCTTTCAGCTCTTATTCCTTAGTGCGTAGCTGCTCGGCAATGCCTTGTCAGACAACCGATCGACCAGTGGCACCGTTGCCTTGTTCCTCTCGTACTAAAAGCAACTTACCCTCAGACCTCTCTACACCTCTAGTAGATAGTAACCGACCTGTCTCACGACGGTCTAAACCCAGCTCACGATCTCCTTTAATAGGCGAACAACCTCACCCTTGGCTGCTGCTGCACAGCCAGGATGGAAAGAACCGACATCGAGGTAGCAAGCTGCCGGGTCGATATGTGCTCTTG
Source organism: Methanosarcinales archaeon (assembly GCA_012329085.1). The sequence continues at coordinate 3,859 of JAAXQB010000343.1, forward strand.
CCGGCAACGACTCAATTATCCCCGGGGTAACTTTTCTGTTATCTTTAACCCGCACCAAGCAGGACATAAAGGTTCGCTAGAACCGACTTTCGTCTCGCGATTCGCTACTTTGCCAAATCGCGTCAGGCTAACTTATGCTCTTGCACTCTTCAGTGGGTTTCCGACCCACTTGAGTTAACCATTGCGCGCCCTTGATATCTTTTCAAGGGCGTCCCGCCCCAGGCAAACTGCCCACCTATCGGGGTCCTCTAAATTAGAGTTAGGATCGTAATTTTGGAAGGGTAGTGTCCCATTGTTGACTCCACCGACGCTAGCGCGCCAGCTTCGAGGTCTCCTACCTACACTGTACATCCAAAATCACAATCCAGCGACAGGCTGCAGTAAAGCTCCACGGGGTCTTCACTTCCCCCTAGAGGTCTCTAGACTTTGCACTAGAATGTAAGCTTCACCGGATTCTGGTTAGGGACAGTAGAGCTCTCATTGCTCCATTCATGCGAGTCGCCAATTAAGCGACAAGGTACTACGCTACCTTAAGAGGGTCATAGTTACCCCCGCCGTTTACAGGTCCTTCGTTCCGTTGAACCGGAGTTTCAGATACCTGCACTGGGCAGGACTCAGAGATTGTACTAGCCCTTACGGGTTTGCAATCTCCTATGTTGTTAGTAGACAGTTGGAGCTCTCTTGTCACTGCGACCTGCTGTCTTCACAGCAGGCACTCCTTCTCCCGAAGTTACGGAGCTAATTTGCCAAATTCCCTTAACCAGATTAATTCCGACACGCCTTAGCCTTTTCAGCTAGGGGCACCAGTGTCAGTTCTCGGTACGGACATTTAACTTGCCTTTTCACGGGCTCTAGGGTGCAGCCGACTTTCGTCATAACACATTTACTCGCTTCTCGCCATTACGGCTCTCCACGATATTCTATGCTTAAACAGTGCGACGACACTGCTCGACCTGCCCCAAAGCGTCAGCTTTTATTGTTAAATGGTACAGGAATATTAACCTGTTTCCCTTTCGATGTACTCGAATTACGGTACAACTTAGGACCGACTAACCCTCGGCTGATAATCATTGCCGAGGAAACCTGGCCCCTTCGGCGGTTAGGATTCTCACCTAACTTTGCTGTTACTATTACCAGGATTTTCGTTTCCGCACGGTCCACTGGAACTCAAGTCCCAGCTTCTGCCCGAGCGAAACGCCTTCCTACGAGATTATTTTTCAATACTCTGTGGTATCGGTGGTCGACTTTAGCCCCGTCAATTTTCGGGGCCATAAACCTCGACTGGTGGGCTGTTACGCACTCTTTAAAGGATAGCTGCTTCTAAGCTAACCTTCCAGTTGTCTGGGGCTTATGACACCCTTTAGTATTAACACTTAGTCGACACTTGGGGACCTTAACCACAGTCTGGGTTTTCTCCCTTACGGACTACAAGCTTACCCCAGTAGCCCGGACTCCAATCTTCTCAGACGACGGTGTGTTTGGAGTTTGACAAGGAAGTGAGGGATTTCTCCCCCGGATTTCCCAATCAGTGCTCTACTCCACCGACTATCTCCAATTAGGTCATGCTACGACATGTTTCGGAAGGAACCAGCTGATGCCAGGCTAGATTGGACTTTCACCCCTAGACACAGGTCACACGAATGATTTGCAGATCAATACCGCTTGCGGTCCTCCACGTAGCTTTCGCCACGCTTCAACCTGCCCACGCCTAGATCGCCTGGCTTCGGGTCGTAATCAAATGACTCCACGCACTTGTATACGCCGCGCCTCAAAAATAAATTTTGCGCGCATGTTGCTTTCGCTTCGGCTTCCTAGTTTTAAAGTTAGCCTCGCCATTCAAATACACTCCCTGGCCCGTTCTTCAAAACGTACGATACAACACTGGCATTCATACTCGTACTAAATTCTCGCGAATTTTTTCCTTCGTATGAAAGATCCTTTGATGCCATATCGCTCTATCACCATCAGGTTTCAGACACTTTTCACACCCCTTCTGAGGGTACTTTTCAGCGTTTGGTCACCCTACTATTTCACTATCGGTCTCAAGATGTATTTAGTTTTGGAAGTTGGTGCCTCCCAAATTCCCGCGCGATATCCAACGCACGGTACTCAGGGCATGCTCCAAATCCTTCATCTCACATTTACGTGACTATCACACTCTATGGTCTGACATTCCAGTCAAGTTCAATTTAGATAAATAGGATTTTTAAAGCAGCCCTATAACACCACATCTCCCCATCATTACTGAGGGGATTCAGTTTGAACTTTGCCGGTTTCACTCGCCGTTACTTACGGCATCTCGATTGATTTCTTTTCCTGCCCCTACTAAGATGTTTCAATTCGGGGCGTTCCCGATCATTACTGATCAACAGATAAATCTGCTAAGAATCCTCATTAGGAAATCTTCGGTTCATAGGTTCCATGCACCTACCCGAAGCTTATCGCAGCTTGGCACGTCCTTCATAGGCACTTGAGCCGAGCCATCCACCTGATGGTATAAGTACCAGAATCACTCTCACTTATATTCAGTGAGCGTCTAATATGCCATTCATATACACGATTTCACTTTGTTTTATGCAAAAGCAAAAAAGCTAAATACATAAGAGAAAATATTTCTCATAAATACCGGGTGGGTATTTAAACAAATCTATCCTTCCCAAATAAAATTAATTACTCGGTGCATTAAAAAATGTAAGTGGACTTGCTGGGACTCGAACCCAGGGCCTCTGCCTTGCAAAGGCAGCGATCTTCCAACTGATCTACAAGCCCCAATTCATCACAACTTACTTATGGGTTCTTGAACTTGGTAGTTTTTCGACATCTAATTAGTAGTGTTGATCTGTATTATACAGATCGGCTTAGGAGGTGATCCAGCCGCAGATTCCCCTACGGCTACCTTGTTACGACTTAACCCTCCTTGCGAAATTTAGGTTCGAGCACGACACTAAGTTCGTGCCCTCACCCATACCTCACTCGGATGGTTTGACGGGCGGTGTGTGCAAGGAGCAGGGACAGATTCACCGCGCTATGTTGAAACGCGATTACTACGGATTCCAGCTTCATGAGGGCGAGTTACAGCCCTCAATTCGAACTACGATTGGGTTTAAGAGATTGCCAACTCCTTTCGGAGTAGATACCCATTGTCCCAACCATTGTAGCCCGCGTGTAGCCCGGGAGATTCGGGGCATACTGACCTACCGTAGCCCGCACCTTCCTCTGCTTTAGCAGCAGCGGTCCCCACAGAGTCCCCATCATCCATAAAGGATATGCTGGTAACAGTGGGCACGGGTCTTGCTCGTTGCCTGACTTAACAGGATGCTTCACAGTACGAACTGACGACGGCCATGCACCTCCTCTCAGCGATTCAGGTAAGACCTTTAACCTGACCTACATATTGCTGTCGCCCCCGGTGAGTTTTCCGGCGTTGAGTCCAATTAAACCGCAGGCTCCACCCGTTGTAGTGCTCCCCCGCCAATTCCTTTAAGTTTCAGCCTTGCGGCCGTACTTCCCAGGTGGCTCGTTTCACGGCTTCCCTTCGGCACCAGAAACAGTCGCACCGTTCCTGACACCTAACGAGCATCGTTTACAGCTGGGACTACCCGGGTATCTAATCCGGTTCGTGCCCCCAGCTTTCGTCCCTCACCGTCGGACCCGTTCTGGTAAGACGCCTTCGCCACTGGTGGTCTCACAGGGATTACAAGATTTCACTCCTACCCCTGCAGTACCTCTTACCTCTCCCGGTCCCAAGTCTAACAGTATCCCCTGGAAGCCTAATAGTTAAGCGATTAGATTTCCCAGAAGACTGATTAAACCGGCTACGGACCCTTTAGACCCAATAATAGTGATCACCACTCGGGCTGCCGGTGTTACCGCGGCGGCTGGCACCGGTCTTGCCCAGCCCTTGCTATCACATGCTATTTACACATGTGGACAGCTAACATAAATGCTAGCACTCAGTGTTCCCTTATCACGGTTTCCCGCATTGTAAAGTTTTCGCGCCTGCTGCGCCCCGTAGGGCCTGGATTCATGTCTCAGAATCCATCTCCGGGCTCTTGCTTCCACAACCCGTACCCGTCGTAGGCTAGTAGGTACATTACACCCACTACAACCTGATAGGCCGCAGATCCATCCTAAGGCGGTCGAAACCTTTCAATCATAAAGCATTCCAGCATTTATGATCTATCCGGAATTATCCCCAGTTTCCCGGGGTTATGCCAGTCCTAAGGGCAGGTTATCCACGTGTTACTGAGCAGTCTGCTATGTTCACGAAGAACATTTAACTCGCATGGCTTAATCGAACACTGATAGCAGTGACCTCTGGCAGGATCAACCAGAATTATGATTGATGCACACCAAGATTTAAGTCAACAAATCTATTATAGAAATTTATAAAGGAATATGGTCGGAAAGAATTATACAATCATTTGAGATTCTTTCAGTACACATATATAGTTGATTAATTCTTTGTTTGAATATTTTTCGAAATGAAGTATTATAAATATAAGTATAAACTTATAATATAATGAACTACACTACTAATTAGAATTAATCGAACTACCAAATTCAAGCGTCAGACAGAAAAAAACTTCTGTCTCCATTTAGAAAAGAAGGAGATATTTAAATGATATATAAAAACAAATCACAATTCTCATGTTAGTGAGGATTATTAATAATGTTAGTATAGTATATAAAGCTTTTCACTTCATACCATTTTACAATTATTGTAGAGTGGAAAGAGTCATAAAAGACTGCTAAACAAACCAATTCATTGCGGACACTTAATAATGTTAGTATAGTATATAAAGCTTTTCACTTCATACCATTTTACAATTATTATAGAGTGGAAAGAGTCATAAAAGACTGCTAAACAAACCAATTCATTGCGGACACTTAATAATGTTAGTATAGCATATAAAGATATTGAGTGGAATATAAATATAAGTAATTTAAAAAGTAAAATATTGTTTTAAAAATAGAATTTAGTAAAAAAATGTATTTTTTCATTAAAAATTTTTCATTGAGCATATTGTGCCACTACAATATGCGAGCAAGATCTATTGAATGTCTAAAAACAATAACAAGGAGCATAATTTAATAAATGAATAATTTGAATTATATTTGACTTAAATAAGTGCTCATTACTAATTTTTTATTACTTTTGACCATAACATGCCCATATGCCGCAAAGAATGCAAACATAAATTTAATTTAAAAAGAATAACCAGTGCACCAATATAAGCATAACGCGCATTATAATTTAATATTATGAAAAATTAGAAATTTCCCTTAAAATATAACTTTACAACTCACTTTCCGCACCCTTGTACAATTTAAAAAATTTATTTTTTTAACATTCGGAATACCATATAATTTTACACTAAACTATATAGGTATTGATAGAACTCAATATACAAATATTTCAATAGCTTGTTCAGAATGAACAAGCGTATGAGAAAATCTTTGATTTTTGATAGCTTATTCTCGAAGAGAATAAGCGTATGAGAAAATTTTTAATTTTCGATAGCTCATTCGGAACAAATGGGCGTATATTGGATTTTAGCGAG
>JAAXQB010000117.1 GCA_012329085.1 Methanosarcinales archaeon
TATATTAGATGAGTTGAAAGGGTTAAATGAAGTAATCTTAAAAGAAATTGAAAATATAGTAGAATTGTATCAAGAAGAATATGATTTGACAGAATATGAAATAAATCCAATTAAAAAAAATCCAATTAAAAAACATCAAACCTCGTATATATGGTAAATATCAAAATTTGAGCAACAATCTTTCTTGTCATGAGGATTTGCATAATAAACTTAATAAATTATGTAATAAAATTAGAAATGAAATTATAAATTATGGATTTAAAAATCATCTAAATGATTTAATAAATGAATATATTGACGATGGTGGGGATGTATCGAGTGGGAATGCAACTGCAAGAAAAACATCAGAATATGTTTGTATAGATTGGATTATTAGTAAGGGGATATATGATAATGATGAACTCAAAGATCAAGATTTTCTACAATTCGATTTTTGGAATAAATATGATAAAAACTTATTAACATATATAAACATGCCTACAATTCAAAACTACAAAAAAGAGATTAAAAATATATTAGATGAGTTGAAAGGGTTAAATGAAGTAATCTTAAAAGAAATTGAAAATATAGTAGAATTGTATCAAGAAGAATATGATTTGACAGAATATGAAATAAATCCAATTAAAAACCATCCAAAATAAATTCCGTAATTATTTTAGAAAATAATGCTAATAAAAATAAAACAAAAAAATGTCAATCATTTTCAAAATCCAATCTATCAAATATATTTTAAAATCCAATATCATATAAAGCAAACATTTATTATATATAAAATCAATGTAAATTAATATGACAGATAATGAATGCTTAAAAATTATTGAAAATAGGCGAACTATTAGAAAATTTAAAAATGAAACAATAGGCAAAAAGGAAACAGATATTTTATTGAATGCCGCACATATGGCACCATCTGCTGGAAATCTTCAAGCACGAGATTTTATTATTATCACAAATGAAGATACAAGAAAAAAATTGATTAAAACGCTTACCACTAAAAGAAATATTACAATAGAAAATGTCCCATATCTATTTATTGTTTGTGCAACACCGAATCGTGCAACTACGCGATTTGGAGAGCGAGGCGAATTTTATGCAATTCAAGATGCAACTGCATCTGTTATGAATGTATTACTTGCAGCTCATTCTATTGGACTTGGAAGCTGTTGGATGGGTGCATTCAAAGAAGAAGAAGTATCCAAAATTTTAAATATTCCTTCGAGTTCTCGCCCTATTGCAATGATTACAATTGGATATCCAGATGAATCTCCAGAAACTCCAAAACGATTAAAAGATATGATTGTGCATCTTGAAGCTTGGTAATTAATTTTTAATTGTAATTAATCTATGATTGAAATTGGTTTAGTGGAATTGCAATATAATTTAAATAATTTTAAACTAAATTATTTTTTAAGTTAATTTGAAACATCATTTATTAAATAAATATGCTGAAAATGGATGTGATAAACTTATATGCATAAAAGGAAAATAAAAGATTTAATATTATTGCCTTGTAGATGTGAATGTCTTCATTTCTCTTGCAATTCTATCTTGCAATACTGCCTCTTCAAGTAAATAAGTAGTATATATTTTAAAAGTGTCTTTAATAGGCTCTCTACCAAGTGTTCCAAACTCATTTGAATATGCATTATCTACAAGCATATAAAAATCTCCATTTATTTCAAAATATTTAATATCACCCAATACTTCAATAAAATCTTCTACATTATCTGAAATTTTAATAATTGCAATTGCATGGTTTATTTCCCCTGGAATTATAGTAGCAACAAGTCCCATTTTTGAGGAAATATTAAAATTACTGTGAAATGCCATTTGTAATATTGCCATGTCTTCACAATCTCCAAAACCCTCTGTTTTTGTTTCATATGGTGTTTGCCAATATTCTGTTCCATGTCTTCCATCGCCAATAGCAGCATTTGATAATATATCAAAATTTAAAACTGCAGATTCATTATCAAATCGATAAATTATATTTTCTTCAACCCACTTGAAAAATATTTCAGATTCTTGAACTTCCAATCTATCATTTCTATTCAAATCGAACCCATCAAAAAATCTTGCAAGTATAGGAGGAACGAGTTCTTGTGTAGTAGGAGTTCTATCCACACCAATTAATTCATATTTAAGATTTAATAAATTTCGTGCAACATGTGGATTAAATTTCCAAATCTCATAAAATATATTGTTTATTGATTTTGAGATGATATTTGTAAAAATTCTAACAATGGATTGATGTTCAAATTTTTCCACTTTTATTGTATCATATACTATAATTCTACTATCATCTGTAATATTTTTACCTTTTGTACTAAAATTTCCAGTGAACATAATTCCGATATGTTCCCTGCCAATAGGAAATAATACAGAAGATGTTTGTACTTTACCTGGGTTTATATATAATGAATCTGATTTAAAATATATTCGCTTTTCATCAATAAAAATATTATGAGTTATTTGGATTTCTCCTTTAAAATGATCTGCATTTATTATAGTCACTTCTGATTTTAAATAATTGCCACTTGGTTTATATACGGCATCCAATGAATGGTCTGTTGCAACATGCACAATAGGTCTTTCATGCGATTCTTTCTGATATGAAATTAATTCATGTGCTGTGAATGTCAGAGGAATTATTGGTAAAAATAAAATTCCAATAATTAATAAAACAGTTATAGCTATAAATAGAAACTTTTTATATTTTTTATAATATATATTTAAATTCATGATTGATTGTTTAATCAATTTAATTATTTAAGTTTATCTTTTGCATTTATAAGGTATTTAGTGGATTCGTCCATCTTTTCTGATGCAAGATGAATATCATTTACAATATTAGTAAAACCTGCAATTTTAAGCTTTTCAATCCATTCATTAAAGCTTTTGCTATGTGCTTTGTTGTGAGTTATCCAATGTTGAATAAGATGATCTAATTTTTCTTTAGTCAATTCATTTTTCATAAATTTTTCACTATTATAATTAATATTGCATTGAATATAATATTATTGGTTGTTATTGGATGGATTTACGAGATAACGCTCATTCGTTTGAAAACAAAATTTCTCCAAAGGAGAAATTTTTAGAAGGAAATTCTTTTTGAGAATTTCCTAAATCAGAGATTTTCTTAAACTCGTTCTATAAGAACGAGTGATTACGCTCATTTTCTTCGAGAATGAGCTTTCCAAATGAGCTATTAAAAATTTTTCGTATGCAATATTAAAATTATGATTTTAATGTCTATTTCATCCTCACCATTAAACTATAATTTAATGAATGTGAAATTATTATGGGATTTCTAAAATTTTTTTGAAAAAAATACTGTTATAGCCTTCTACTTGCCTGTACTCATAAGGTTGTAAAATTAACTCGACTTTGTCATATTTGCCCAAAGGCAACTCACAGACAATAATTTACCAATAAATACTACAAATTTTGCACATCAAGTTCAAACCAAAAAGATAAATATGTTCAAATGAGTATAACTTATCTAAAAGTAAAAGAGCAGTATGAAAATAAACGAAATCTCAGAA
>JAAXQB010000353.1 GCA_012329085.1 Methanosarcinales archaeon
AATAATAATTATCGAGGTATAAACAAAATATGATTAAAAATCGACTAACTATATTAATTTCATTATGTGTTATCGTGAGTTCATTAACAATTGGACTAGTAACAGCATCAGAAATCCATCCATCAGTAATAATTTCCGATTATTCCATATATCCAGAAGTTTTAATGCCAAGAGATTATGGAACACTTGCCATTACAATAACAAATACTGCACAAGATACGCTTATCACAAAAGAAGATAAAGATGCATGGATTATACCAACACGAACAATCAAACGAGCAGAAAGAAAATCCGCACCAATAAATGCAGAAATTAGAAGAATTCATCTACATAGTAATGAAATTGAAGTTATCACTGGAACCTATAGAGATATTAGTGATTTAGGTCCTATGCAGAGTATTACATTACCATTTAAGATACAGGCACCAGTTAAAACAGGAATATATATCGTAGAAGTTAGAATTGAAATGGATGATGGTACTGACATAAGGCACCCAATTTCTGTTGTTGTAGATGATAGAACCGTAGCACTTAGTGCGGATTTGCCATTAATTGCACCTATGAAACCCACAGCATTTAACATCGAAATTGGAAATCAAAGACCAAATAACATAAATGGTGTAAATATTATTGCAATGATTAATAAAGAATACTTACAAATTGCACCAAAATCTACATTTATTGGAACAATGGGTGCTGGTGAAATCCAAACAATTAATTTTGAACTCTTTCATCACACCCCATGCGTGTTTTTTGAAGAAATTCCATTTAAATTAGAATTTTGGAATGGTATAAATCGTCATACTGAATATATATCATTCCCAATAGAATTCATAGAGCGATCGAGTGTATCTCTTTCTGTTGGATGTTGCCAACATAGAATTTGATGTTATGAATGAACGAATTCAAAATGTTACTAGCGCGGAGATAATTCCAATCAATAACAATAAATTTCAGATGACGCCATCTTCTATATTAGTAGGTAATATCAAATCGGGGGAAATAATAGCAACACGACCCGAAATGGAAGTCCATGCTATAATGGATGGTGTATTAGAGGAAGAGATACGACTTAATCGAATGATTTTTAATCTTGATACAAAAAATTTACCAATAGGCGAACATGAAATTGATTTTATAGTAGTTTATCGAGATAAAGATGGACGAATATTTGAATCTGAGCCCTTGTCAGTTGTATTAACTGTGATAGAACCAATACCAATAATACCAATTGGAATTGGTGTGGCAATTCTTATTTTATTGATTGGTTTGGGGTATGCTGTTTATAAAAAAATGAATGATAAAAAGAGTAATGATGATGGTGAGATAGAGGATTTTTTAGATGATGAATGATAGTTCTATACTAAATGAATCTTTAAATCAAAAACCAAAAAAAATAATAGAAGTTAAAGGAGTTTATAAGATATACAATGACTTAAAGGCTATAAATAATGTAAGCTTCGATGTATATGATGGAGAAATATTTGGAATAATTGGTCCAAATGGTGCAGGTAAAACAACCTTAGTTGAATGCATAGAAGGATTGAAAACCCCAAGTAAAGGAAATATTAAAATATTAGGTTTGGACATAATAAAAGGTGGCGAGAAAACAAAACAACGGCTACGAAAACATATTGGAATTCAATTGCAGGAGAGCAAACTTCCAGATAGAATTACAGTATTGGAATCACTTGAACTTTTTGCATCATTCTATGATAAATCGGTATCTATAAACTCATTATTAAAACATATGGGGCTTATAAAAAAAAAGAATTCTTATTTTGAAACTCTATCAGGTGGGCAAAAACAACGGCTTTTCATTGCACTGTCTCTAATTAACAATCCTAAAATAATATTTTTTGATGAATTGACAACAGGGCTTGACCCTCATTCAAGAAGAACAATGTGGGATATGGTTAATAAAATAAGAGCTAAAAAGAAAACTGTTATTCTTGTCACGCATTTCATGGAAGAAGCAGAACAATTATGCGACCGTGTAGCAATCATAGACCATGGAAGACTTATTGCACTTGATACGCCAACTAATTTAATAAATGGACTTAATATTAGTGCACAAGTTTCATTTATTACCACCGACCATTCTATTATAGATAAAATAAATCTTCTTGATGGTATTAATAAAATAGAAAAAATTAAGGGGGAAATTATTGTTGATTGCACAGATAAATGGCAAATCGTTCCCGTAATTACTACTTTACTTGAATCAGATATTGAATTCCAAAACCTTTCTATCAAAAATCCAACTCTTGAAGATGTGTTTTTAGATTTAACAGGCAGAAAAATTAGAGAATAAATCATAGATAATATATGAATACAATTATAAAATCACTTATAAAGGCAACATATACTGAATTAAAAATATATTTGAGGGAGCCATTGGCAGCTATGATGTCTTTCATTATGCCACTTTTTTTTCTACTTATCATTATGGAAGGAATTGTGCCATTAAAAGATCCTTGTATTAATCAAGTTGTGCCTTCTATGATGCTTTTAGTTACGGTTTCAAATGCCCTTTATATATTGCCTGTTTCTATTACTTCGTATCGTAGTATTAAATATTTTACACGAGTTAAAGCTTCGAGTTTATCACCTTTGTTTATTCTTTTATCTATTGGTATTGCAAACTTTGTAATGACCTTCCTTGGAATAATGGCGATTGTTATTCTTGGAATAAGTGTATATGGTGCAGAATTTGATGGCACAATCTTTTCATTTTCATTTGGCTTTTTTTTAACTGTGTTTAGTATGGCTTCTATTGGATTTCTTATTGCAAGTTTATGTCGCACCGTAAGAGATGCAGAAGGTGTTGGAGAACTTGTAATGTTTGTTATGATGTTTTTTTCTGGTCTTTTTATACCCTTAGAAATACAACCTGATTGGGTAGGGAATTATATTGCACCATTTCTTCCAACAAGCTACGGAGTGGAGTTACTTAAAGAACTATGGATTGGAGAGCCAATAGGTTATTTCTTATTTGAAATTCTTGTGTTAATTGGAGTTTCGTGCATAGGATTGATCGTGTCAGTAATGAGATTTCAATTGGAATAGAGGTATCGATATATGAAAACAATTATAAAATCATTTCTAAAAATGGTACAGACAGAAATTAAGATATATATGCGAGAACCTGTGGCAGCTATGATTGCAATAACTATACCAGTTTTTTTTATTTTAATTATTATGGAGGAAATTATGCCTATGGATCCATATATTAATTACATTATCCCCTCACTAATAGTTATGATGATAGCTTCTAATACTTTGTATATTCTTCCTGTATTCATTACAACCTATCGTGAAATTAAATATTTTAAACGGCTTAATGCGACACCCATATCTCATTTGACTCTTATGTTAAGCCTTAGCATTGCCAACTTTGTCATGACAATGGTTGGGATATTGACACTTCTTGTTATAGGCATTCTTTTTTATAATGCAGAATTTAAAGGAGATATTTTTACATTTTCAGCTGGATTTGTTTTGATTGTGTTGTGTATGACTTTCATGGGGATTTTTATTGCAAGTCTGTGTCGCACCACACGAAGTGCACAAGGTGTTGGAGGATTTATATTCTTTGTTTTGATGTTTTTTTCTGATATATTTATACCCTTAGAATTGCAACCTGATTGGGTAGGAGATTTCATTGCACCATTTCTTCCAACAAGTTATGGAGTAACACTAATTACAGGGCTTTGGAATGGGGAGCCTTTATATAATTTTTCAAATGATATTACTGTCTTAATTGGTTTTTTAATTTTAATGTCAATGGCATCTGTATGGAAATCTATGCGAGAGTGATTGAAATTATGGGGAAATGATACAATGAAGGGATTTTTAAAATTAGTAACCACTGAGCTTAAATTATTTTCACGAGATCCGATGCCAGTTTTTGCTACCTTGATTCGACCGATATTTATTCTCTTTTTTGTTATGGAGTTTATTATACCAGCTGGAAATATTCCAAAAGATGATGTCATTAATGAAATAGTCCCAAGTCTTATGGTTTTGGTTGTTATCTTAGTTGCAACTTTTAACATTCCTATGTCTGCTGCAACTTATCGTGAAATTAAATTTCTTAAACGGCTTAGGGCTACACCTGTGCATTCTTTGGCAATTTTAAATACTCTTGTGAGTGCAAATTTTATTACATGTGTATTGGGAATTATTCCAGTCATATTAGCAAGTGTTTGGATATATCAAGCTGAATTTGAAGGTTGTGTTTTAATATTCTTATTTGGATTTTTATTGGTTTTTTTAAGTCTTACTTCTTTTTTTCTTTTTATTGCAAGCACTTGTGAAAATTCTAGATCTGCCATGGCAATTAGTATATTCATACTTATTCCTATAATGTTTTTTTCTGGGGTTTTTATTCCATTAGATATGTTGCCTAATTGGATTGTTAATTATATTTCTCCACTTATACCTGCTACTTATGCCGTAGATTTATTGCAAGGATTGTGGGTTGGAGATTGTATATCAGATTTTTTGATTGAGGTGTTGATTTTATTTGGATTTTTGATAATTGGTTTTGTTGTGGCAATAAAATTGTTTAAATGGGAATGATTGGTGCTTTTTAGATTTTTTGGCAGATATATTATAACTTTTTGCTTCACATTAATTATAGATTCTATTTAATCACTGATATTATGCAAAAGTTCATTAATATCTGTTAAAATTTAATTTTCCACAGTTTCATTTATATACTTTTGAGTATTTTTCAATGTTTAAAGGTAATTTTTAAAATTATTAGAGTTGATGCATAACATCAATTATATAATAAGAAAAACATTCTCTGCATTTATTTGGCGTTTATTTGCGTCTTAAATAGGTAAAAATTATACTTTATATATTAACGCTCGTTCGTTCGAAAATCAAAGATTTTTTCATACGCTCATTCGTTCCGAATGAGCTTTCCGAACGAGCTATAAAAAATCTGCGTAATTCTAGCGAAAGCTTGCGGATATAAGATTTAAAAAATAAACACGAAGTTATAATGTATGTACAGAAAAATCTATAAAATTTATACACTCGTTTTGCT
>JAAXQB010000012.1 GCA_012329085.1 Methanosarcinales archaeon
ACATTGCAAGCCGAAGATGAAATTGCTGGTATTGCATCATCAATAGGAGCTGCGTTTGGTGGTAGTTTAGCAATAACAACTACTTCAGGACCAGGTTTAGCACTTAAAACAGAGGCAACTGGTTTAGCTTTAATGGCGGAACTTCCTTTAGTAATTGTAAATGTACAACGTAGCGGACCAAGTACAGGATTACCAACTAAAACTGAACAATCCGATTTACTGCAAGCAATGTATGGAAGAAGTGGTGAATCTCCAGTAGCATCGTTCGTTCCGAACGAGCTATCAAAAAATATAATTGAATAAATTTTAGAATTTGATATATAAAATTTTCTTAAATTTATATGATATAGATAAGTATAATTTAAATCAAGCCCAATTATATTGTAAAATTTAAAAAAATTTGAATTAATAGTAATAATAATAATAATTTAAAAAATTCTACGCGAAAGGTAAAAAATGAAACCATTAAAATCATTAATTTCTCTGAATGAAGCACTATCTATTATATTTGATTCAATTAATGCAATTGAACGAACTTGTGAAATTTCAATCAATGATGCATTAGGGCGTGTAATTGCAGAAGAAGTAATTGCAAATATTATAGTACCTGCATTTAATCGTGCTGCTATGGACGGATATGCAGTTATTGCAGAAAATACATATAATTCAAATTCAACAAAACTTATGATAATTGATAAAATTGATGCAGGATCCATAAGTAGTAAAATACTTGGAATGGGAGAATGCATCCAAGTATCAACAGGCTGCAAAATGCCAGAGGGAAGTGATGCTGTCATCATGGTTGAAAATACTGAGCTTATTGATGAACGAACAGTAAATATTTTAAAACCTACATATCCTACCCAAAATGTGGTAAAAAAAGGAGAAGATATAAATCAAAAAGATATTCTTCTTAAAAAAGGAGCTGTTTTAAATCCAGGTAAAATTGGTGTACTTGCTGCTATTGGAAAAGAAACTATAATTGTTTATGATAAACCAAAAATTGCCGTAATATCGACAGGAAATGAAGTTGTAAAATTGGGGGAAATTTTAAAAGATGGATTTGTATATGATATTAATTCATACACTCTTTCTGCAATTATTAAAGAAAATGGTGGCGAACCGATACGATTTGATATAATTCGAGATGAATATGATGAAATTAAAAATGCAATAGAAAAAAGTTTGGAATGTGATCTTGCTGTATTTTCAGGTGGAAGTTCCGCAGGTGAAAAAGATATATTATGCGATGTTATTTCAGAAATGGGGGTTGTGCTTTTTCATGGAGTTCAGATTAAACCAGGCAAACCAACTCTTTTTGGTATTGTTAAAGGGACATTACCTATACTTGTAATGCCAGGATATCCTGCTGCAGCTTTAAGTAATGGGTATAGGTTTTTATCACCTATTATACGAGTGCTTGGTAGATTGGGTGAAAAAAAAAGTATTAAAATTAAAGCAAAAATGGGAAAACAAATACGATCAACGATTGGGCGAAGTCAATTTTTAACTATACGGTTAGAAAAGGGTTATGCATATCCTACTTTTAAAGCATCAAGTGCAATAACAAGCATGTCAAACGCTATTGGGTATATTGAAATACCAGTTGGTACAGAAATTATTGAAAAAGACGAATTAGTAGAAGTCATATTAATTTGAAATTATAAAAAATCAAAGATTTTTTTAAACTCATTCTGAAAAGTTTGAGTGTTTACGCTCATTCATTCTGAATAAGCTATTAGAAAGTAAATAAATCAATATGATTATAAACTTGAAAATACTATATATGTGCAGATATGGACGGATTAATAGATCAAAAATCAAAGGTTTTTTCAAACTCATTTAACGCTCATTCTTTACAAGAGCGAGTTTTGAAAAGAACAAGTGTTTACGATAGTTCGGTCGAAAATCAAAGATTTTCTCAAACGAACTATCAAAAACCAATACTTATCACATGTGGGCTTCCTTATGCAAATGGAAGAGCACATATTGGACATCTTAGAACATACATACCAGCAGATATTTTTGTAAGGTCTCTTAAAAAACAAGGACTTAATCCTTTATTTGTATGTGGGTCTGATGCACATGGAACTCCTATCGCATTGAATGCTAAATCATTGAATATACACCCATCCGAGCTTGTGCAAAAATATCATAATCATTTTGATGACATTTTTAAACAAATGGGAATTGATTTTAATATATTTGGATCTACGGCAGATCCCATAAATCATGCGCATACAAAGAAAATCATCAATCAATTGATGGAAAACAATCTTTTATACAAAAAAGTTATAGAAATTGCATATTGTAAAGAGTGTGTAAAATTTTTACCTGATAGATATGTATTTGGAACATGTCCGCATTGTGGCAAAAGTGCAAGAGGGGATGAATGTGATGCAGGGTGTAATAAACACCTTGAACCTGGGGAACTTGAAAATCCAACTTGCTCAATATGTAGGGGAACTGCAACATATAAAGAACAAGAGCATTATTTTTTTAAATTGTCTGAATTTAAAGAGTTTTTAATTGAATATCTTGAAAAACTTGGTGGTACACTAAATGCAAGAAATTATGCACTTGGATGGACAAAAAATAAGCTTATGGATTGGTGCATTACACGAAATCTTGATTGGGGCATACCTTTTATGGATAGAGAAGACCTTGTTATATATGTATGGGTGGATGCTCCAATTGGATATATTTCTTTTACTGAAAAATGGGCAAAAGAGAATGGTAAAAATTGGGAAGATTATTGGAAAGATGATTCAAATATAACTCATTTTATTGGAGGGGATATTATTTATCATCATTGCATTTTTTTACCAGCTATGCTTGAAGGTGCAGGATATTCAAAAGCAAGTAATGTTGTTGCGTCAGGTATGATGAAAATTGAAGGTAATATGTTTTCAAAAAGTAGAGGGTTTGTTGTGTGGATTGATGAAGATTATTTGAAGCATGGATTTCATTCAGACCTTTTAAGATATTATCTTTCAAGTTATACTTCTCATACAAAAGAACTTAATTTTTCATGGAAGGTTTTTCAAGAAAAGATAAATAGTGAGCTTGTTTCTATATTTGGTAATTTTTTGTATAGGGTGTTATTATTTACGCATAAAAATTTTGGTAAGATTCCAAAGGGTACAATTTGCGATGGAGTGATGGGGAAAATTCAATCCATTGTTAGTAGCGTTGAAGATTCTATGAATAATTATGAATTTAAAAAAGCAATAGATACGGCAATGTCTTTATCGGCATATGGGAATGCGTATTTTCAATCAAATGAGCCATGGAAATTGATAAAAGAAAATAAAGATGCATGCGGTAGTGTGATTATGAATTGCATTCAAATTGCAAAGGCACTTATAATTTTATTTGAGCCTATACTTCCAAGTAAAATGAAAGAAGCTTGGGCTCAAATTGGGATGCAAGGAAATGTGCATGATGCAGTATATAGTGATGTGATAGTTTCTGTTGAGAGTGAGGTGTTATTGCCAAAGCCCATTATTTTATTTGAAAAGATTGATGATGAAAAGATAAAAGAGATGATTAATATTTCAAATATGCGAATAAAGGATGCTATTGCAAAGGCAAAAAAACAAGAAATTAAAATAGATGAAAATAAAAAGGAGTTAGAATTTATGGATATAAAAGATGAAATTGCAATTGAGGATTTTTTAAAATTAGATATACGAATTGGAAAAATAATAGAGGCTGTGCCTATTAAAAAATCTAAAAAATTATTACAGCTTAAAGTGGATATTGGGGAAGAAGAGGGGGCAAGACAAATTGTTGCGGGGATTAAAGAAACGCATAATCCAGAAGATATTATTGGTAAGAATGTTACAATTATTGCAAATTTGAAGCCTGTGAAACTTTGTGGGGTTGAATCAAGAGGGATGGTGCTTGCAGGGAGTGATAGTGAGGGAGGTGCGATTTTGCTTGTACCTGAGAATGATGTTGAATGTGGTACGCAAATTGGGTGATGTGTGAATTGGTTTTTTACTTAAATTTATTTTAAATTTTAGCAATCAAAAATCAGAGATTTTCTCCTACGCTCATTCATTCTTAAATGAGCTGTCTAAAATCAGAGATTTTCTCCTACGCTCATTCATTCTTAAATGAGCTATCAAAGATTACCATTATGCAAATGAATGAGCGTTATCTCGTAATTGCAATTCAACTACAAAACATTAACTTGTCGTTGTTATATTACAAGATAAGTCAACCATATGAGGCGGTTTGAGACCATCAAACCGTTCAGAAAAGCAAAATTAATATTGAATGTTTGAATGGATATCTAATCTGACAAAGTAGAGTTAATCTAAAGGCTTGCAATACGGAACTCTTGTTCTTACAGCAAGTTTTAATTTTTCATTTATATTCAATGGCACATCATCCGAGATTTTAATAAGATTATCATTAACAAGCAAACATGGTTTAAGTTTTCCATCTGCTGTGACTCTAAGCCTATTACAATTTGCACAAAATTTTGAATTATTAATAGGTCTTACAAACTCTACTTCAACATCATCAATGATATATTTTTTCCTATGATGCATAGTGCGAGTCCATGATTTTTTAGAACGCATTTTTAAAGATTTTTCAAAAGCATTTGCATCAATTCTATATTTTGGAAAGTTTTTTACATCAACAAACTCAATCACTTGCAATATCACATTTTTTTTATAATCCTTTGCAAAGTCAAGCATATCCTCAAATTCATCAATATTTATCCCATTTAAAAGCACCATATTTAATTTAATAGGCGTAAGATTTGCATCAATCGCACTTGTTATACCATCAAATACATGCGAAAGCATACTTTTACGAGTTTGGGTGATGTATTTATATGTTTCAGGATTTAATGAGTCAATGCTAATATTTATCCTATCAAGTCCTGCATCTTTTAAAGAGTGTGCTCGCTTTTCCAATAATATGCCATTTGTTGTTGCAGAGACATCGTCCATTTTAGGAAGTGAATATAAGATATCTTCAAAATCTTTTCTAATGAGTGGCTCTCCGCCTGAAAATTTTATTTTTCGCACACCAAGTTTATAAGCTGCGTGTATAACATTTGAAATAGTTTCAACTGTCATTTCCTCTGTTGCTTTTGGATTACCTTCATGATGGCAATATATGCAATTTAAATTACATTGATTTGTAATTGAAATCCTAAGTGAAGTAATTCGATTTCCAAGTGGATCAATAAGTTCATTTTTTTTCATTGAAATATATCATTATTAAACCATAGTAATTATATATAAAATCATTCTAATTACTTATGTAATGTCAAAAATTATAGTTATTGCAGGAACTCATAGCGGAGTTGGAAAAACTACCGTATCAATGGGACTTATGGCATATTTTGTAAATCAAAATATGACTGTTCAGCCATTCAAAGTAGGACCAGATTATATAGATCCCACACATCATTCTGCCATATGTAAAAGACCGTCAATAAATCTTGATACTTATTTAATGAGTAAGGCAGGAGTGCGTGAAACAATCTCAAAAACAATAGGTGATGCGGATATTTCAATTGTGGAGGGTGTTATGGGACTATTTGATGGAATGGATTCAACTGAGATTGCAAGCACGGCACATGTTGCCAAATCCATAGGTGCGCCAGTTATTCTTGTAGTAAATGTTAAAGGAATGTCAAGAAGTGCCGCCGCACTTATAAAAGGGTATATGGAATTTGACAATAAATTGAATATAAAAGGCGTGATTTTAAATCAAGTTGGGAGTATGCGGCATGTTGAACTTATAAAAAATTCACTTCCAGAAAATGTTAAAATTGTTGGAGCATTGCCAAAAAATGAGAATGTTAAAGTGCCATCGCGTCATCTTGGTTTATATATGGCATCCGAGAGAAATCATGACATATCTATTATTTCACAGTTTATTGAGGAAAATGTTGATACTAATGCAATATTATCAATTGCAGAGGATAATTCATTTGAACCTATGAATGTGAAAAATGATGATGATTACTTGAATGAAAACAAAGAAAATCAAAGATTTTCTAGTGCAAACATCTCTTCGAGAAATGTGCATAAAGAAAATCAAAGATTTTCTAGTGCAAACATCTCTTCGAGAAATGTGCATAAAGAAAAAATTACCATAGGAATTGCAAGAGATGATGCGTTTTGTTTTTATTATCAAGAAATGTTTAAAGCATTTGAAAATTGTGGGGCAAACATTGAATTTTTTAGTCCAATAAATTCAGAAATTCCAGAAGTGGATGGATTGTATTTTGGAGGTGGGTATCCAGAATTATATCTTTCAGAACTTGAAAAATCAAAAACTACAAAAAAACTTAAACAATTTGCATCAGATGGTATGCCAATCTATGGAGAATGTGGAGGTCTTATATACCTATGCAATTCGTATGAAAAAGAGAGAACGAGTTATCGCATGGCAGATATATTTCCAGCCATAGCAAAAAATACAAATCGATTGCAAGCACTTGGATATACAAAAGCTATTACAAAAGGAAATTTTATTCAAGGCACTCTCAAAGGGCATGAGTTTCATTATTCTACCATAGAATGCATGAAAGATGCTAAATTTGCTTATGAAATGATTCGTGGAAAAGGGATTAAAGATAAAAAAGATGGAATTTTTGAATATAATGCAATAGCGAGTTATATGCATGCCCATCCATATACATTTCCTGTGGAAAAATTTGTGGAACAATGTCGTAAGTATAAGCGAAGTTGATATTTTAGAGAGGGGATTGACTATTTGTTTGCATTTGCAATTAAAATGAGTTGATATGAGATCGAAAAATATTCGTAAGAATAATAAAATTATTAGATTTTTTCCAAGTAGAAATTATTATAGAAAAAAAAACGAACAACGCATATTCATTTTGAAAGAATAAATATTTAAAATAAAACAAAAGGAAAAAAATAAAATGGCACAAAAAAACGGTTCAATAGGATTTGAAAAGATATTATGGAAGGCAGCTGATAAATTAAGAAATAACATGGATGCAGCTGAATATAAGCATGTGGTTTTGGGATTAATATTTCTTAAATATATTTCTGATAAATTTCAATCAATTCATGATAAATTAACTCAAATAGAATATGCAGATCCTGAAGATGAAGAAGAATATAAAGCAGAAAAAGCTTTTTGGGTTCCAATTGAAGCGAGATGGAATTTTATTCAAGGAAAAGCAAAACTTTCTGAAATTGGAAAATTTATTGATGAGGCAATGGATTTAATTGAAGCTAATAACGAATCATTAAAAGGTGTTCTTCCAAAAAATTATAATAAACCAACACTTGATAAAAGAAGATTAGGGGAACTTGTAGATTTAATTGGATCCATCTCACTTCATGAAACGAAAAACCAAGATATTATAGGTCAAGTGTATGAGTATTTTATTGGTCAGTTTGCAGATGCAGAAGGTAAAAAGGGGGGAGAATTTTACACTCCTGAATCAATTGTAAAGACATTAGTTCATATGTTAAGACCATACAAAGGCAGAGTGTATGACCCTGCTTGTGGAAGTGGGGGAATGTTTGTGCAATCTGAAAAATTTATTGAAGAGCATAGGGATTTAGTAAAGGCGTCTAAGGATGATATTTATGTGTATGGTCAAGAGAGCAATCCTACTACTTGGAAATTGGCTAATATGAATCTCGCAATTAGGGGGATTGATGGAAATATTAAATTAGGGGACACATTCCATGAAGATAAACATAAAGATTTGAAAGCGGATTTTGTTATTGCAAATCCTCCATTTAATATATCTGATTGGGGAGGGGAGCACCTACAAGATGATATGAGGTGGAAATATGGGGTTCCGCCTACTGGAAATGCTAATTATGCTTGGATTCAACATATGTTTTATCATTTGGCACCAAATGGTGTTATGGGAATAGTTCTTGCAAATGGTTCTATGTCTTCAAATACTTCAACAGAAGGGAGTATTAGAAAAAAATTGATTGAAAATGATTTGATAGATTGTATGGTTGCTTTGCCTTCTCAATTATTTTTTAATACGATGATTCCTGCTTGTCTTTGGTTTTTAAGAAGGGGTAAGACTGTAAGGCAAGGGGAAGTTCTTTTTATTGATGCTAGAAATATGGGGGAGATGGTTTCGCGAAGAAATAGGGCTTTAATTGAAGATGAGATTGTGAAAATTGCTGATACATATCATGCTTGGCGTGGAGAGGAAACAGAGAATGAGGATTTTGGAGTTTATGAAGATGTGTTAGGTTTTTGTAAGAGTGTTTCATTAGAGGAGATTGGAAAACAAGGATTTGTTTTAACTCCCGGAAGATTTGTTGGAATTCCTGAAGAGGAAGATGATGGAATTCCTTTTGAGGATAAGATGAGTGAATTAACTTCTTG
>JAAXQB010000061.1 GCA_012329085.1 Methanosarcinales archaeon
ACCTGAAGAATATCAAAAAATTATAAATAATATTTAATGAAAAACATTTTAATTTTAGTCATCACTTTTTATTTTTTACCAATTTTTTCTCAAGAAAACAATAGCGTCAATATAGATACTTCCTTATTAAATCTCGTTATAGATTTTGGAAAGACCTACGAAGGGAAACAATATCAATATGGTAGTTGTAGTTCTTTAAATAAAGGATTCGATTGTTCAGGATTTATTTATTATATACATAAAATGGCAGGCATTATGTTACCAAGAAGTAGCCGTGAAATGGCTCTACAAGGAAAAACGATTGACTTGATAAATCTACAAAAAGGAGATTTGCTTTTCTTTAATACATTAGGAAATCAAAAAGTGAGTCATGTAGGAATCATTTATTCAGTAAATACTAAAAAAATAATAATGTTACATGTTTCCTCTTCAAAAGGAGTACAACTTGTTGATATTGTGTCTTCTAACTATTGGTACTCAAGATTTTTGTTTGGAAAAAGGATATTGTTTTAAATGTTAAATTTATTTTTTGTTAATTTCATATTGAATTTTCAATTTTAAATAGTATCTTTACTTTTCATTTTAATTTAAATCAAACAATATGAAAAAATCATTATTTTTATTATTTTCTGTGATTAGTATGACCTTATTATCTATAAGTTCTTATGCTCAATTTACAGAAGATTTCGAAGGGGGAGTACCTGGTAATTTCACTCAAACTTATATAAATGGAACCGTCGATTGGGGTGGAAGCTGTGCTGGAAATGAAGGAGGAGGAGCATGTCCCCTAAATGGAACAACCTCTGCAGATTTCTATCAAGCAACATATACTAATTATGAAACCAGCTTAGAAACGCCAGTCCTTGACTTGTCTACTGGTAACTATGAACTTAAGTATAGTCATTTACAAAGAAGTTGGGCTGGTGACCAAAATACTTTGTTGGTTGAATTATCAGTAGATGGTGGAACATCTTGGGTTACTGTTGTAAATCATACAGGCGATATTCAAAATTTAGTTGTAGAAACTCATTTATTAAATACTTTTGCAACTTTAACTTCAACAAGTATTATTCGTTTTACTGGTACTATAGATTATGGTTATTCTATAGTGTTAGATGATGTGTCTGTAGCTTTACCTCCAACTTGTATCGCTCCTTCAGGATTAAATACAACAGGAATAACAACAACTAGTGTTGATTTACTTTGGACAACAGGTGGGGCAACCGATTGGGTAATTGAATGGGATACGGCAGGTTTTACTCAAGGAACAGGTAATGTTGTTTCTGTAACAGGTTCAGATTCTTTTAATTTAACAGGTTTGATGGTAAATACAGCTTATGAATGGTATGTAAGAGATTATTGTGGAGGAACAGATTCAAGTGTTTGGGTAGGTTTAAATGCTTTTTCAACAACTCCTACCCCTCCAGATACTGCAATGGGAATTACTTGTACAACTTCAGGTACAATGCCAACAGTTGTTTTCTTAGAAGATTTTGAAACAGGTAACGCAGCAGGTTGGACTGGTGATGTTGGTTCGGGAAATGGAAATTGGGAAATTCCTGATAATGCAACTTCTTCAAATACTGGAGCAGATGATGGTTATTTAGGTGGAGATTTTATGAATTATGAAGCATCAAATACTGTAACAAATCAAGGAAGTATTGTTTCTCCTGCTATAGATTTATCTGCAGGTTCTGATGATGCTGAATTGTCTTTTTGGATGCATGCTTATGGTGTATCTATGGGTACTTTAGAAGTAGGTGTTGGTACATCTGCAACTGGGCCTTTTACTACTGAATTTACTTGGTCGGGTCAATACCAATCTGCTGGATGGCAAGATTGGATTAATGTAGGTGTTGATTTATCTTCTTATGTAGGTCAAACTATCTATATACAATTTACTCAAATTGATGATAATAATTCTAATGGTGGTAGTTCTGGATATGATGGAGATATGAGTATAGATCATATAGAAGTAAGTACTTGTGTTGCTTGCGCTTTTCCTACAAATGCTATGACTTCAAATATGTCTGAAGATACTGCTGATATAGCTTGGACAACAGGTGGTGCAACTCAATGGGATGTACAATACGGTCCTACTGG
This sequence comes from Methanosarcinales archaeon, assembly GCA_012329085.1. Next base: position 2,104 of record JAAXQB010000061.1, read on the forward strand.
ATTTACTTTAGGTTCTGGAACTATTTTAAATGTTTCTGCTGCAGCTGATACTACTTTAACAGGTTTAATGCCTGCAACAAGTTATGAATGGTATGTTAGAGACTTCTGTAATCCTGATTCAAGTGGATGGGTTGGTCCAAATAGTTTTATGACGACTTGTTCTTCTATTTTTTCTGCTCCTTTATGTGAAGATTTCGAAGGTGCTTCTTTTGTTTGTTGGACAAATGAAACAACAGACCAACTTGACTGGACATTAAATTCGGGTACAACACCTTCAAGCCCTACTGGGCCAAATGGTTCTAATGGGGGAAGTTCTTATGCTTATACAGAAACTTCAGGGTCTTCTTTTGGAGATTCAGCTATTCTTTATTCACCAAACATAGATTTATCTGCTTTGGTTACACCAACAATTGATTTTTACTACCATATGTTTGGTGTATCGATGGATACAGACGGTACAATATCTGTAGATATCTCTAACGATAATGGAGCAACTTGGACGAATGTATTTTCTGAAATGGGAAATCACGGAAATCAATGGAATAATGGCTATGTTGAATTAGCGACTTATGCAGGAGATACTGTAATGTTTAGAATTTTAGGTATAGTAAGTACAACTGGTTCAACTTATTACAATGATTTTGCAATAGATGATTTTTGTGTAATTGAAGCTTTACCTTGTCCAGGTGCACCAAGTGATTTGAGTACTTCAAACATGTTGGCAAATTCATCTGATTTACATTGGGTAAATAATTTTTCTGCTACTGATTGGGTTGTAGAGTGGGATACTGCTGGATTTACACAAGGTACTGGAACAATAGTAGCATCTACGGATACTTTTACAAGTATTTCTGGTTTAATGGGGAATACAGAGTACTCTTTTTATGTAAGAGATTATTGTGGTGGAACAGATAGTAGTAATTGGGCTGGTCCATTTGTTTTCACAACTCCTTGTGACATTTATACTCCTTATTATATAGAAGATTTTACAACTTTCACCTACAGTACTACTCCTACTTGTTGGGAACAATATACTAATGGTAGTATAGCTTCTGGACCAAATGGTTCAGGGAGTAGTTCATGGAGTCCAGATGGTTTTGCTAATATTGGTTCTACAGGTGCTGCCAAAATCAACATATATGGTTCTTTTGCAATGAACGACTGGATCGTTTCACCATCATTTGATTTATCTTCAGGTGGTTATGAATTAGTATTTGATGTTGCAGGTACAGCTTATAGTTCTTCAGTAAATCCTGCAGCAATGGGTTCTGATGATACTTTGGCATTGGTTATGACAGAAGATGGAGGAATGACTTGGACAATAGAGCAAATGTGGTTACAAGGTTCTGAGCCTTCTTTAACAGGAGATAGAATAGGAATACATTTAACTTCTGTAAGTCCTAATGCTCAATTTGCATTCTATGGTACTAATGGATCTACTTCTGGAGGAGACAATGATTTATTTATAGATAATTTCATTATCTGTACTCCAGTAATTAATACAACTGCAATAGTTACAGATTTATGTGATGGTGATACTTTAGCTCTTAACACTGGCATGAATGTTACCTCAGGAGGTCTGTTTAACGATACGTTAATAGCAACAAATGGTTGTGATAGTATTATAACTTATGATGTAACATTATTAATGCCTACTACAAATACTGAAAACATTACTATTTGCCAAGGAACACCATTAACATTACCTGGAGGAACAGTTATAACAACTACTGGTGCTTATGATGAAGTATTTGTAAATGCTGTTGGTTGTGATTCTACTGTTACTTTCAATGTTACTATGAATGTTGAAACTTCTAGTACACAAGATGTTCATTTATGTGATGGGGCAACATTCACTTTACCAATAACAGGAACTGTGGTTTCGACTGCAAATTCATATGTGGAAACAACAACAAATGCAGCTGGCTGTGATAGTATAATTACTTTTATAGTAACAACAGGAATGTCTTCTACTGAAACTATAAACGCAAATATTTGTACTGGTGAAACTTATACACTAGCAGATGGAACAGACGTAACTGCTGGAGGTACTTATACTGCAACTAATACAAATAGTAGTGCTTGTGATAATGTAATTACTTATAATATTACAGAAAACATGCCAACTTCTAGTACCGTAATAGCTACTGCTTGCAACTCATATACTTGGGCAATAGATGGTAATACTTATACTTCTACTGGAATGTACACATTTACTACTACGAACGCTGCAAATTGTGATTCTGTTATTACTTTAGATTTAACTATCAATATGACTACTTCTAGTACTGATGTAATTACTGCTTGTGATACTTATACTTGGATAGATGGAAACACTTATACAATGAGTAATAATACAGTTACGCATACATCTACAAATAGTGCAGGTTGTACTCATACTACTACTTTAGATTTAACTATTAACACAGCGCAAGATGAAACTCAAAATACTTCTATATGTCAAGGTGAATCATATATGTTTGGTTCTCAAACATTAACTTCTGCTGGTACTTATACTGAAACATTTACTAATGATGATGGATGTGAGTATGATGTAGTTCTTACTTTTACTGTAGGTAATACTAATTCTTCTAACGAAGCAGTATTGATATGTGGAGATCAAATGGAATATACTTTGGCAAATGGAACTGTGGTTACAGAAGCTGGCACTTATACTGCTATTGTAACTGGTAGCAATGGTTGCGATGAAGTAATTACTTATGATGTAACAACTTGTGTAAGCATATTTGATATAGACAATAATATTGGAATAAACTTATATCCTAACCCAACTTCTGATATATTGAATGTAGAATTTAGTGAAAAACTAAGCAGTACAAATAATATTACAGTAGTAAATGTTTTAGGACAAAATGTTTATACATTATCAAATACAGATAACACATTTATACAAATAAACACTTCTAACTTAACAAGTGGAGTTTATTATTTGAATGTAATATCTGATAATAAAACTTCTGCTAGAACTTTTACAGTTTCTAAATAGAGTTTTATAAAACTAATTTTTAAAGCCTTAGTACTTAATTGTACTAAGGCTTTTTTTATTTTTATAAACGCTTTAAAAAATCATGAAAACATGAAAATGTGAATTATGAAATTCACGAAATTTCCACATAAAATAGAAAAGAGAAAATGAGCAAAAATGTAAAAATTAAATCAAAAAAATAAGAACTTTAAAAAATAAAATTAGCACACTTTCACAACGAAAAGAAGCAATATTAAAGAAATACTTAGAATGATTTTTTATTAATTTTCTAATTTTTCAAGCAAAAAAATCATAAAAATTAAACCATTGTTCAGGATATTTTTTACATTTTTCTTCAAATACTTTTACATATCTTTTTGCAAAATCTTCGGCACTAAGTTTTTCTTTTATAGCTTTTGTACTACTTAATGAATAAAAATATTTATCTATTTTTACATTAAAGACAAAACAAACTGGAGCATCAAATTTTGAGCATAATTGAAATGGTCCTAAAGGAAATTTTGCTTTTCTACCAAAAAAGTCTAATTCTAATGTTTTAGCATTTGGCATGTTTCTATCTGCATGTAAGCAAATAAATTCCTTGCGTTTTAGTGCAGCATGAATTTTTATAATATGCGAAAAATCATCTTTTATACCAATGATATTAAAATCTACCCCTCCTGTTGCATTTTCAAAAAAATCTGCTAATTTTTCTGCTTCTGCTTGATACATTAGTACATTTACTTTAGCATTATAGTTTCCTTTTAAAAATTCTCCTGCAAGTTCCCAGTTTCCAACATGACCACTTAGTAAAATACCTCCTTTACCTTCAAGTACAAGTTTTTGCAAGTTTTCTCCTCCTGTAGATTTATGTTTATATTTTTTTCCTTTCCCTATTAAAAAAGCAAAACGATCTACCAATGTCTGACCAAAAATATAATAATTTTCTCTTGCTAGTTTTTTACTTTCAGAA
>JAAXQB010000241.1 GCA_012329085.1 Methanosarcinales archaeon
AGAAAATCTTTGATTTTCGAACGAACGAGCGTATATTATATGCTTAGAGAAATATTCTTTTTTTCTCGTAATACATATTTGTATTTTAATAAGTATATTGTAAAACTAATCTATAATAGTTTAGAAAAATATATAAAGCTTGATGCATCATCTGATATTTTTGTAAATATTTCTACATTTCTTGCGAATAATATGTGATATTATTTTAAATATTTTTTTTTTGATTTTATAATTTATTCAAATCGCAATATGGCGTTTCAATTTTTATCTTAATGGAAATACTTTTTAAAATTTCAATAATTCGAAAAATTGGAACTTTTTCATAAAATTAAAATCATGCATACAAAAAAATAAGACTTGATGTTGTAAATCTTACTTTAATATAACTTTTTTATAAAATATGCAATTTTTATTTTAACTTCTTAAATACATTGTTTATTTACTTTTATAATATTTTTAATAGCTCATTTAGAATGAATGATCGTAAACACTCAAACTTTTCAGAATGAATGATCGTTTAAAAAAATCTTTGATAGCTCGTTCGGAACGAACGAGCGTTATTTGATTAATTTTAAAACCTATGTAAAATCATTAAATTCAATGGTATAAAATAGAATTCTATATTTTTGATATGCAATATATTTAAATTCTTTATTATATATAGTAATAAACTAATAATTTTAAATCTCATTTCAAACGATACTTATTTATACTAATAAATACATAGTATTTGTCAGACAGAAGTCATACAAATGTCAGACAATTAGCTGACATATGGCATACGAGTGTCAGACCTCTGTCAGACACATGTCAGACAACAATATAATACAATAAAAGAGTGGTAAAATATGCAACGCGTGACAATAAGACTTCCTGAACAACAAATAAAATTAATTGATTTTATGGTGCAGCAAGGTGAATTTCCTTCGACTAGCGAAGCGATTCGTGCTGCAGTGCGGGATCTTATAGATCAACGAGGAGAGAAAATGATTAGACGGCGAGAAATAATGGCATCCGCTCTTTCATAATAAGAAACTAATATGGCTAAGTTGATAAGGGTCCATATATAAAACAAATATAGGAGTTAAATAGGAGTTAATTTATGCAATCCATTATACAAGAAGCTTTAAAGCACGCAGAACATGAGAAAGAATCTCGAAAATCAAACATATCAGATGATGATTATGCTGAATTTGGAAACCCTCGAATATTAATCATAGGGTGCGGTGGTGCAGGTAACAATACTGTAAATCGACTTAATACTATGGGGATAGATAGTGCAGAAACCATCGCAATAAATACAGATAAACAACATCTTGATAATATAGATGCCGATAAAAAAATTTTAATTGGCAAATCACTTACAAAAGGACTTGGTGCAGGTGGAAATCCAGAAATGGGAAAAAAAGCTGCAGAACTTGCAAGAGGAACACTTGAAGAATTGTTTGCTAATGCAAATCTAGTATTTGTGACTGCAGGTATGGGAGGCGGCACAGGAACTGGAGTTGCACCTGTTGTAGCAAGTATTGCAAAAGAACAAGGTGCGATTGTTATAGGCATGGTATCAAGCCCATTTAGAGTTGAAAGAGTTAGAATATTCAAAGCTGAAGAAGGATTAGAAGAATTTAAAAAATCAGCAGATACAGTAATAGTTATGGACAATAACAGATTACTTGAATATGTGCCAAACCTTCCAATAGAAGCTGCATTTTCTGTTATGGATCAATTAATTGCAGAAACTGTAAAAGGAATAACTGAAACAATTACAAAAACATCTCTTATTAATATAGATTATGCAGATGTTAAAGCAATTATGGGTTGTGGCGGTGTTGCAGTAATGTTATTTGGTGAAAGTAAAAGTCAAGCCAAAGCAGATGATGTAGTTCGTGCGGCATTAAATCATCCATTACTTGATGTGGATTATAGGGGTGCAACAGGATGTTTAATTCATATAACAGGTGGTGCAGATTTAAGCTTAAAAGAAGCAGAAGAAATTGCACAAACTCTTACCTATGAATTATCTAATAATGCAAATGTTATATGGGGTGCACGAATTGATGAAAGTTTTGAAGGAAAAGTACGAGTTATGGCAATCATGACAGGAGTTCAATCTGCTCAAATTATTGAAAATAATCGAAATGAAGATTTATACAACTCAAATAATTCAAAACATAGAAACTATCTAAGAAACGGAAATGTGCCTGAAGATGATTCTCTTAATGCAGTGATGCCGCACAGAAATAAATACGGTCTTGAAGAAGTACGGTAATTTTGAAGTAGATTATATTAATCTAAATCAATGTTCGTAAAAAAGTATGCAATAATATATAATTCAATATTGTAAAAATCAGCAAGATTTATCTAATTGAATGTATTTATTATGCTTTTTTTATAGCTCATTCGGAACTCGTTCGGAACGAATGATTGCAATCACTCAAACTTTTCAGAATGAGTTTAAAAAAATCTTTATTTTTTGATAGCTCGTTTAGAACAAACGAGCGATTTAGGAAATTCTCAAAAAGAATTTCCTTCTAAAAATTTTTTTTTGAAGTAGTTTTGTTTTCGTTCTAAATAAGCATTATCTTGCAATCATTTTTTTACATGTTTTTGGAAAATTTACATCCCAAAAAAATATATGAATCATTCACTCATTCTGAATAAATTACGAGAAAAAAGAAAATTTCTTTGAACATCATTCTGAAAGCTCGTTCGTAGCGAACGAGCGTTGGAGAAAACCGAAGGTTTTCGATAGTTCATTCAGAATGAATGAGCGTTAGATTGATTGTTAAGCATATAATTTTATAAATTACATACAGTAAAAAATTTTTATTTTTGGTATTTTTTTATATATTATACATGATATTTATAAATCATTTTTTATTTAAACTGTTTGATTTAAAGAACTTTCGATATTTTTTACAATATTTTTAACATCTTCAATCACATCACTCCTACTTTTACCCATGGATATAATAGAAGTAATGGGAGAGTCCATATCTATTTTAGATCCAATATCCGAAATATCCCTACATTTGTTTTTAACAAGTTCATTTAAAATACATTCATCAATTATCACACTATTTTTAGCATACAAAATAGCACGAGCTGCATACTTTTCTGAAATAATTGGCTCATCAGGAAGAACACCATTTAATGCATTTAGATTAGCTTGAAACATATTAATCCCCATTGCAAGTTCAATAGTATCAATGGTCCCTTGAATTCTGGGATTTATTTCAATTACAATAGGTCCATCTTCTGAAATAATAAAATCTACACCATTTGAACCAATAAGTCCTAATTCAAGAATTGCTTCTTTTGCAATGTCACACATTTTCTTTTCGTATTTTGTTTTAAATGGAGTGATATTTCCACAATATGCAAATGGTAAATTTGTAAGCCAATCAATGCCTATCAGTTGCTCATTTACAGAAATTGCCATTGCATCATTTTTGGTAGAAAGAACCGACACACTTACAGAAATACCTTCTATAAAATTTTGAAAAACTAAATCATCTAATGTTAAGTAATCGATATTCTTTGCATCTGAAAGATTCTTTAAAACTGCATATGCATCCTCTTCTTTTTTTATAACTCTATTGAATACTCCTCCCCCTCCCTTTTTTGGTTTTGCCATTAATGGGTATTTTGCAAATTTAATATCATTTCCAGATAAAGTATGTGGGTGTGGAATATTAAGTGCATGCAATTTCTTTGAAAGTAGATTTTTATCTGATACGCCAGACATAATTTTATATTCATTATTCAATATTGGTAAATTAAATTGTGTGAAATCTATATGTTCAAAACCAGATCCAAATATTATTGCATCAAATTCTACTTCAAATTGCTCAATTAATTCAATTATTTCTTTTTCTCCGACTTCATTTTCATTATCCAATTCTAAATAATGCATCGCATATTTTTTAAGGTCAAAGTCGCAAAATCTATCAATCGCATAAATATTATACCCTGCATGCATACCTTGATACACTATATTTCTAATGCTATGCCCAATTGCTAAAATATTTTTCATGTAAATTTATTAATTAGATATTGCAAATACACCATATTCAGTTTTAAGTACTAACAAGTCATTTTCAACATCAAAAAATTGTGGCTTTTTAATTGTAATTGTTTCATATGAAATTGGATCAAGTATCATAATATCATTCTTTTCGACTGCGACTATTGTAGTTTTCACAGCATCATTAATATTTGCAATAAATAAAGCATTTTTCATATCATCAATAGACTCATTAAATCGTGTATCAGATTCAAGGTCAATACCTTTTATTCTTTTTCCAGAGGATTTAATTTCAATAATTTGTTCTTTTTTATTTTTTTTAAAAAGAATTACATCTCCTTTCCTAAATTCAAATAATCGTATTAAAAATGTAATCCTATATATGTTTTTCCCATCTCTTTGACCAAATAATTTAGGAGATTCTGAAAATGTTCCTCCTAATTCAGAAGAAATAGCTTTACAAATATGCCTTGCAGCACTATTTGATCCTATATAAAGGTCAATTCCATCTTTAAAATCAATTGAATTTGAAATAAATGCAAGCCGAACACCTTTTTTTTGCATTTGATTTAGTGTGGCATTTGTAATATCTACGCACATTTTTTTTTCATCATCTGTAAGAACTCTATTTGTTCCCCTTATTTGCACTATCCCTTCAAAATATCCAGCTGACATTCTACTGCACCTATCACACGATTCTCGAACGATTCTAACTTCACTGTTAAGTTTTTTTGAAATTTGAGTGCCCATAACAGTTGCATTTACTACTATTGATACAAAATATTTATGGGGAGTTCGTTGAATAGGCTCAATATAAATTTCTATGTCTTTTGCATCGTTGTGTATAAACAACAATTTCTCTACGGATTCAATTACAAGTTCATCTATATTGTGCGAATCTGACCATTTATTACGATCAAAAACAGATTTACAACTTGGGCATATTTTTATATGTATTACAGATTTAATTTCTGAAAGAATAAATCCTTCAAAAAAACAATCGTTGCATAGTGTACCATATAATTTTTCAATTTCAGTTCCACATTTTGGACAAAAAAAAGTATTCATAAATAGGTATTATAAAAGCCATTGCTAATATTTAACTATAATTGATGTTATAAATTTAAAGCACAGATATATTTTGCCCTTTTAGATGCTTTCATAAAATAAATTTTTCCTCCCTTTTCCACAATATTTTGTATTTTTGAAAGTTCAAAAAATAC
>JAAXQB010000381.1 GCA_012329085.1 Methanosarcinales archaeon
AGCTAAGTGTGTTATTATGTTCGTTGAATAAGTAGTTAAGTGTAGGGAATAAGCATTAAAAAAAATTACTTTAGGTAGAAATGAAAAATATACAATGGCAACCAATCTCAAATTCTTTAAAAGAAATTTATCAAGAACAAAATATATTACATCATTTTGAAGAAGATGAAATTTACCTCAAAAATGCTTTTGAGGTAACAGAAAAACTTTGGGATGAACAATTCAATAAAATTGATAAATTAAAAATCATAATGATTTCTGAATCACCACTATTTGGTGATATTCAAAGATATATTTACAATCCAAATACACCAACAAGTGTATTTTTTCATTTTAAAGATTTAGAAGCCTTTTTGGAAGATGGTCAAACAATTAAAAAACCTAAACTTGTAGAAGAACAAAAAAAAATAATGTTTGAATATTTTCATAAAAATGGCTTTATTACATTAGATATATTCCCATTTGCGTTAAATCCAAAACATACAAAAATACATTATCGCAATATGTCAGAAATACTATATCATCAACTTTTAAAGGTAACAGTCGAAAACTATTTAATGCCTAAATTGAAACTTTGTTTAGCTAAATCAGATGAACATACTCATTATGTTTATAGATATAAAAGACTCTTTGATAAAACAGAGAATCATTTTGAAAATGTTTTAAACAACATTAGTTTAAAAGACACTAAACATAAAATTGACACTATTAACGGAACAAATATGTCATTAGATAGGAATAAGCTAAGAGAACTACTGAAAGCTTAAACATTTCGCCGTTTACACACTTAACAAAACCTTGGAGAGAAATAAATGCCCTCGGCGATTTTTTAGAGCTATTGAGATATACTTATAGAAGAAATTTACAAGACTTGAAAAACTGCTAAAAAGGCATTTATTTCTCAAGTCAGCCGTTATCTATAATTTAAAATAAGGAAGATATTTTGACAGATACAGTAAAGTTTACAATATCATTCGAAGGCAATAGTTCAGACAATCACAGAATTGATTTATATGATATTGCACAAGCACTTACTGGGTTTCAAAGATCCCTCGCTCTTACAACACATTTAATATTAAATAATCAAGTTATCACACAATCTCCATCTTTAAAAAATGCAGAAATCTATTCACTACCATCAAAAGATGGTAGTTGGAAAATGACAGCAGTTATTTGTACAGCATTATATAGCTTAGGTACAGCTCCAAAAGACACACCGTTAGGACATATTATTTATTCTGCATATGATTATGTAATTTCTGAAAGTTTAGGTGTACATGTAGATTATAATAAAACACTTGGAAAACTATACGAAGAATCAGAAAATAAAAAATTACCAAAAATTCAACAGTATCAACTTGACTCAGTAATAGAAAAGTGTTCTTTTTCTATTAAAGAAATGCATAGACCGATATATCAAACAAGAACAGCAACTAAAGCAACAATCAATGCTATGCTTAATGACACATTATTGCCAATATCTTCTTCATTATCAATGGATACTTATGCCCATTTAAAAGAAGAACTTATAAGTTCAGAGGAAAAAATAGTTAAAGGTTATATTTCAAGTTATAATGTAAATACTTATAAGGGACGTATTTATATTCCAAAAGAAGGAAGACCAATACCTTTTGAATTAAGTAAATCTATAAAAGATAAAAGAACAGTTGAAATAATTGTAAATAACTTAAGTAAAAATGCATTAGATGATCAAGATATTAAAAAAATAAAATGTACCGTTTTTGAAGTTACGAGTAATTCTGCTAAACTTAAAAGGTATATTGTAAAAAACATATCACTCAAAAATAGCGAAGACAGATAACAAAACAGAGTAGCCAATAAATTACCTACTTTTATAAAATGCTATAATTAACATAAATATTTATAAATTGGGAAAAGATGAAAAAAGATTTAACAGAATCAACAATAAGTAGACAAAATATTTTAAATAACCAATATGCTTTAGAAAAAGTTGAACTTAATTTAGCATTAGGTGGGACAACTTGGAAAGATGAAAGAATTTTTACTAAAACACAAGTGTCAAGTTTATTATCAGTTGATGAAAGAACTATTGATAGATATATTGAACAAAATAATGACGAGTTGTTATCTAATGGATATAAGGTTATTAAAGGGAAGGAACTAAAAGAATTGAAAGAAAATTTTGGTAACGACATGAATGTCGCTACCAAAACAACAATACTTGGAGTTTTTTCTTTTAGAGCTGTTTTAAATATTTCTATGTTAATAACAGAAAGTGAAAAAGCAAAAATTATTAGAAGTAAAATTCTAGATATAGCAATAGATGCTGTTACACAAAAAGCTGGTGGGCATACCAAATATATTAATCAAAGGGATGAAGGTTATCTACCAGCTTCTTATCAAGAGTATAGTTATAGAAAAGAATTTACAGATGCTTTAAAGCACTATCTTGACATGTCAGATAGATATAAATATGGAATTTACACAAATAAGATTTATGAAATGATTTTTCTAGAAAATGCAAGTGAATATAAAAAAATTCTTAATCTTGCTGAAAAAGAAAAAGTTCGAAATACTATGTATTCAGAAGTTTTAAAAGCAATCGCAAGCTTTGAACATGGACTTGCACAAGAAATGAAAACTAAATCCGAAGAATTAGGTAGAAAATTATCTCAAAGTGAATTAGATAGCATAATTAAAAATGCTGCCTCAAATCCTTATATGAAACCAAGTATAGATGATGCTCGAGTGAAAATGGCAAGTCGAGATTTATGTTTCAGAGATGCCTTGCATAATAAACTGGAAGGATATATTCAATCTGTCCCACAAAGTGATTTTGATAAATTTTTAGGCGAAACAAGTAAGTCCCTTGAAGAAAGACTGTCTGATCCTGAGACATTAGATGTATTAAAACGCTTAAAAGATAGATAATGGAATTAGAAATCTTTTATTTTGATACAAATCATGCAATAAAGGTACATGATTGGATTATTGAAAATAGTGGTGGACTTAGTGGTAATAGAGAAATAGGCTTACTTGATAGTGCATTGGAACATGTTCAAAATGATATGTATTATCCAACATTTGAAGAAAAACTTAAACATATTATTTATGCAGTAAATAAATTTCATCCTTTTTCTGATGGAAATAAAAGGTCAAGCTTAGTTTTAGGTGCATATTTTTTAGAATTAAACGGTTATGACTATTGCACTAAAAGATTTATTTTAGAAATGGAAAACATAGTAGTTTGGTTAGCAGAAGGCAAAATAAATGATAATTTACTTTTAAAAATAATTAAATTCATAGTAGATGACAATGAATTTGATGAATCATTAAAAATAGAAATATTTGAAGCTGTCTCAGTAGAAACCTAACAAAACAGAGAGACTGTGAAATAACTAAACCTCAAACAGTCTCATAAATTGCAAAAATCATAGCATAAACATCCTAATATTAACCATCTTTAAACTCATAAAATAGTATAATACACAT
>JAAXQB010000339.1 GCA_012329085.1 Methanosarcinales archaeon
AGGATATGGGTATATTAAACTGGGAAATCCATTAACAATTGGATATCAAGTAGAAGAATTTAAAGAAAAACCAGATTTGAAGACTGCACAAACCTATTTAAAAGAAAAGTATCTTTGGAATGGGGGCATGTTCATGTTTAAAACTGATATTTTCACAACGGAGTTAAAACAGCATAGTTTAGAAGTGTATAAATCATTTGAAACAGATGATATTGAGAAAACATATCAAAAAACACCAGATATTTCCATAGATTATGGAATTATGGAAAAATCTCAACGGGTGGCTGTTATACCCTTAAATGTTGCATGGACAGATTTAGGAAGCTTTGGTGCATTCTATGATGAATTTACTCCTGATGAGAAAGGAAATATTTCTTTTGGAGATGACATACTTATTAATTCTTGTAACAATTTACTTTATACTGATGAAAAAAAGCAAGTAGCTTTAATTGGAGTTGATAATCTAATAGTAATAGATGAAAAAGATGCATTACTCATATGTAAAAAAGATCAAACTCAAAAAGTAAAAGAAGTAGTAAAAAAATTAAAAGATAGGAACGATCCAATAGCAGAACATCACCTGACGACTTTCAGACCATGGGGTTCATATACTATATTGGAAGAAGGTACATTTTATAAGATAAAACGAATTACTGTTCTACCTAATAAAAAATTGAGTCTTCAATTACATCATCATCGTAGTGAGCATTGGATAGTAGTTAAAGGAACTGCAAAAGTTATGGTTCAAGATAGTGAATTTTTTGTAAGAAGTGGAGAAAGCACTTATGTAAAATCTGGGTTTAATCATAGATTGGAAAATCCTGGGAAAGTGCTGTTGGAGGTTATTGAAGTGCAATTGGGTGAGTATTTAGAAGAAGATGATATTATTCGATTTGATGATGATTTTGGGAGAATTGAGTGATGTGTTTAATATTCATTAATTGTGAAATTTATAACGAGAAATTAAAAAATTTCCCTCATTACATAACTTTATAAGTTATATACTATTAAAAATTTCTTTGAACATCATTCTGAAAAATTTGAGTGTTTAGTATATATATAATTTTACAAGTTATATACTAACGCTCATAACATTCAATCACGAGCAAACGCTCGTTCGTTCCGAACGAGCTATCAAAAATTCCTAAAAGTATATAAATGGTAGGGTAAAAAGAGAGGTAAATCAAAATTCTCTATCGTATGTCTTGCAACATTTATTAGTTTTGCGTATTTTAATAATAATAATGTTGTTGCGTATGGTGCTCTATTAAAATTGCTACTTATACCCTCTATAAATATTTCACCTACAATACGCGTATTCCATAATCTTACAGTGACTTCAATATCTTATATCATTTTGCTTCTCAAATAAAATTTATGCACATAAATCTTTGCCGATCCAGTGACTTCTATAATTTTATTTGTGTGCCGTTTTTTTACAAATCGGACTTTGAATATATTTTGTAGATTGTTGGGCAGAATATTACGCCAAAAAATAGAAAATTATGGATCAATCATAATTCTCATTTGATTTTAATTTGATTTCACAAACAAAACAGCATACTGAATAAATTACTGTAAATAGATCATATATTATTACACCATATTTGATTTCTAGAATGTCTTGTATAATTTTTCAATCTTCTATTTCTTTGAACTTGATTTATCGATGCATTTATTTTCTTTTAGCATATGTATATTAATAAAGTGTTAATATATAATAAATATTTCTATATGCATATTAATATCAACAACATTTAGAAAACTCATAAAGTTGATAAATCAGGAGATAATAAAAAATCTCTATATTTTTTTATCATATACTTGAAAATCAAATTGGAACAAAAAAAATTAGAATAAAAATCGCAATCTATTTATTTTTTAATTAATGTTTATCCTAATTAAAACAACAAATATGATAAATATTAAGATACTTTGATATACAATTTATCCATATATTATATTAGATTGAAGTGCCAAAACAAAACATCTTAAAAAAAGACATATTAAATCTTAGTTCATGCATACATGGCGGGCAAATTCTTAAAAATGCTAAAAAATACAATCTTCCAAAATCTAAAATCATAGATTTTAGTGCAAACTTAAATCCATATGTAGATCCATTTAAATTCTATAAAAATAATCTTAATTTACAAGAAATTATACAAGAATCGATAAAAAACATTAATCAATATCCAGATAATGATTATATCGAATTTAGAAAAGCTGCAGCAAAGTATGTTGGAGGAAATGTTACAAAAGATAATATAATTCCTGGAAATGGATCTTGTGAAGTTATCAGACTTGTTGCAGAATCTGTTATTGAAAAAGATGATATTGTTTTAATTCCTAAGCCTACATTTGCAGAATATGAAACCCAAGTTAAATTGTTTGGAGCAAATGTAATACATATAAGTTGGGATGATGTTTTTAATATTTCATATGAATTGCTTAAAAAGGCAAAAATTTTATTTATTTGCAATCCAAACAATCCAACAGGAAAATTAATTTCTCACATAGATATAGAAAAACTTCTAAAATCTTGTACTGATAATGAAACCCTTCTTTTCATTGACGAAGCTTTTATAGAACTTGCATACAATTCTACAAGTGTTGCAGACCTTGTAATTGATAATAAATATCTTTTTGTACTTCGATCACTTACTAAATCATTTTCAATACCCGGAATTAGAATTGGGTTTGGAATTGCAGAAAGCCAAGTTGCACAATCATTAAATAATGTAAGACTTAGCTGGAATGTAAATTCAATTGCTGAATTAATGGGAATAAAACTTTTAAATATAGAAGGAGGTGCAAACAGTCAATATCTAATTGAATCTCGCGAATATATTAAAAAAGAATGCGAATATTTACGAATTAATCTTTCTAAAATACCTGGATTTAAACCATATGAAAGCAGTGTAAATTACATTCTTATAGATATTTCTGACAATCCAATAAATTCACAAGAGCTTACACATAGATTGGCATACCATAATATTCTTGTTAGAGATTGCAATTCTTTTAAATCACTTGAAAATAATTATATAAGGGTTGCAGTAAAAACAAGAAAGGAAAATGAAAGACTTATAAATTCTATAAATCAAGTTCATCTTGAATATGCAGATCCAATTCATATAGATGCATCTTATAAAAATACTTGTGAGTATTATCCATGTCATTTTGAAGGTCAAGATTGTACTTTTTGTTTTTGCCCATTTTATCCATGTGAAGATGAAAGAACAGGCGGTAAATATATAAAAGGAACAAAATGTGGATTGGTATGGAGTTGCATGAAGTGCCATTTGATGCACGATACCATTATTTCACATAAAGTACTTGATATTTTAATAGAAGACGGAACTACAAAATCTAAATTAAAAAAAGCATGGGATACTATTATCGAAGTGCATTTATCTGCAAAATAAACATAGTGTGAATGATTGTATAAAAATTTTCTTTTTTTTTGTCAAAAATCAAAGATTTTTTCAAACACTCATTCATTCTGAATGAGCTATAAGAAAGAAAAGTAAAACAACTAATTTAATAGAAATTTATAAATGGGAACTTATACTGTATCGGAATTAAATAATTGTGTAAAAAAGATTTTATCGAATAGCCCACACATTAATCAAATATGGGTCAAAGGAGATGTATCAAATCTTACAAAACATGCATCGGGGCATTATTATTTTACGCTAAAAGATGACGTGAGTCAAGTAAGTTGTGTAAGTTTTAGACATATAAATCAAAATATTCGATTTGAACTTGAAAATTCAATGGAAATTCTTGTATTTGGTTCTATTGATCTTTATACAATAAGAGGTCAGTATCAATTAATTGTAAGAGATATGCGTCCACTTGGGGTTGGTGCATTATTAAAAGCATTTGAGCAACTTAAAAAAAAATTAAGCGATGAAGGATTGTTTGATAGATGCTATAAAAAACAAATCCCAAAATTCCCAAAAAAAATTGGAATTGTGACCTCTCCAACAGGTGCCGCAATCCAAGACATTTTAAAAGTAATAAAAAGAAGAAATCCTACTGACATAGTAATTGCACCAACTATTGTTCAAGGACTGGAATCTGCAAAAAGTATTGCCGAATCTATAGAATTATTAAATAAAGAAAATCTTGGAATTGATGTTATTATTGTTGGAAGGGGCGGCGGCTCTCTTGAAGATTTATGGAGTTTTAATGAAGAATTAGTTGCACGAGCAATATTCAATTCAAAGATTCCAATTATTTCTGCTGTTGGACATGAAACAGATTATATGATTGCAGATTTTACAGCCGATATTAGAGCATCAACGCCATCTGTTGCGGCAGAATATGTAGTTTTAGAAAAAGAGGAGCTTATAAAAGATTTACAATCGATTGCTATTCGAATGGATATTGCAATACAACATAATATTTCAAAAAGAAAAGATGATTTAAATTACTTATCAATCCAAATTAAACCCAATCAACTTAATGAATATATAAGACAAAAATATCAACAAATAGACGAAATTTCATATAGGATGGAATCTGCTATGAACAATATAATTCATTTAAAAAAATCCACTCTTGAATTATTTGCAGGAAGACTTAGTGTAATAAATCCTTTGGATGTATTTTTAAGGGGGTATTCTCTTACATTAAAAAATGGTGTGGTTGTTAAAAGCATATTGGATGTAAAAGTTGGAGATGATATTGAAGTGGTTGTGCGGGATGGTGAATTTAAATGCAATATAAATGCAAAAAAACCGAATATCGTTTTTAAAAAAATGCATAAAACTGATGTAAATGAATAAAATAAATTATGTGCAGGAATATATTTCCAATTCTTTCGAAATTGAAAATTTTCCTAAGTATATAACTTTACAAGTTATTTACAACAAGAAACATGTATTTACGAATTATGTACTAACGCTCGTTCGTTCGAAAATCAGAGATTTTCTTAAACTCGTTCTAAAAGAACGAGTGATTACGCTCATTCGTTCGAAAATCAAAGATTTTCTTAAACTCGTTCTAAAAGAACGAGTGATTACGCTCATTCGTTCGAAAATCAAAGATTTTCTCATACGCTCATTCGTTCGAAAATCAAAGATTTTCTCATACGCTCATTCGTTCCGAATGAGCTTTCCGAATGAGCTTTCCGAATGAGCTTTCCGAATGAGCTTTCC
>JAAXQB010000018.1 GCA_012329085.1 Methanosarcinales archaeon
GCGTAAACACTCATTCTTTCAGAATGAGTTTAAGAAAATCTTTGATTCAGGAAATTCTCAAAGAGAATTTCCTTCTAAAAATTTCTCCTTTGGAGAAATTTTGTTTTCGAACGAATGGGCGTTATTCGTTTTCGTTTTGAGCGTTTATTCATTAATGCACATTCTATTTCCAAGAATGTGCTCTCAAAGAGAATGAGTGATATGGAAAAACTTTGATTTTCGACATCTTTTCGAGAAATTGGAAATTTCCTCCAGTGTATAATTTTATAAATTATATGCTATAAAAAAATGAGTGTTAAATTTTTAGGATATATGTATGTGCAATCATGATTTTTTTAATCCATATATAATTAAAAATTTTGATAAAATGGCTATTATAAAATTAAAATTATGAGTGTTTAATACTAAAATTGCAATAAAATAAATAATTACCCACTTAAAATAAATGGTATTAATTACATAATATAAATTAGTTTTGAGACAAACGAGAAATTGAAAATTTCTCTGATTATATAATAAACGCCCGTTCTCTTTGAGAACGAGCAAACGCTCAGAACGTTCCGAACGAGCTTTACAAATTATATGCAAATATAAAGGAGCTATCAATGAATGAAGAACCCATAGAAACCACTCATGACATAAGAAGTGAATTTCACAATGAAATAAATCAATTAGAAATTGATGTTTTAAAGATGAGCAATTGCTCAAAAAGTGCAATATCTAATGCTGTAAAATCTCTTGTTACTTATGATAAAGATCTTGCAAAGGATGTTATAAATGAATGTGCACAGAAAATCACTAAAATGGATATTGAAATAGAATCTAAGTGTATAGAACTTATAGCACTACAACAACCAATGGCTGGAGATTTAAGAATTATTACAACATGCCTTAAAATAATAACTGATATTGTCAGAATATGTGATCATGCAGTCAATATAGCAGAAACTGTGTGTTTAAAAGATGAAAACACAATTGTAAAGCCAATTATTGATATTCCTCATATGTCTGATATTGTAATTGAAATGATTGATGACAGTTTAAGGGCATTTAAAACACGAGATGCAGATCTTGCAAAAGAATTGTCTAAAAAGGATGATTTTATAGATGCATTATATGATCAAGTAAGAAGGGAATTGATAACTTATATGATAGAGGATCCAAATTTGATAAAAGAATCGTCTTGCCTCACCTTTGTAGCAAGTGATTTAGAAAGAGCTGCAGACCATGCATGTAATATTGCATCAAGGGTGGTGTATATGGTTACAGGAGAACGGATAAGGATTAAATAAATTCGAGATTTAAGCATATAATTTTATAAATTATATGCAACAATAAATTAAATTTAACATAAATCACTAATTTATATAAATACCCACACCATTGCCCATTCGAATAATATTGATTTTAATAAGATGTGTTAAATTTATTCAAAATCCATATCTAGCATAGATTCATCAAGTTGAAAATCATTTGTTAAGATTTCCACTTTTCCATTTTTTTTACCTATGTGCAATTCATGAATTATATTAAAAATTCCATGTTCAACAACACCAGGGATTGTTGATAAGATCATCGAAATTCCCATAATATTATCCATTGTTCCAAAATCCGCATCTATTATAAAATTACCATTATCTGTAATAATAGGTCCATCTTTTTTAATCCCCATTCTCAATGTGAAATCTCCACTCATTTGTGAAATTATATCCATTACAACATCTTTTGCAAATGGTAATACTTCAATTGGAATTGGATGATTTAATGTTTCAACCACTTTAGATTCATCTGCAATAATAATAAATCGACTTGAAGATATTGAAACTATCTTTTCACGAGTATGTGCACCACCGCCTCCTTTTATAGCAATAAAATCCCTATTTATTTGATCTACCCCATCAATTGCAAGATGTACTTCATATGATTCTGCAAGAGAAGTTAAAGGAATTCCAGCATCTATTGCAAGTAGTTCTGATTGATATGATGTGGGAATTCCTTGCACATCACATAAATCACCTGAATTAAGACGATTTCCAATTTCTTCTATTGTATATGCAACAGTTGAACCTGTCCCAAGTCCTATAATCATTCCATCTTCAACAAGATTAACTGCAGATAAAGCTGCAGCTTTTTTTTCTTCTATGTTTGTTTGTTTTGTGCTATCTTTCATTATAATTTACCTTTGTATTTTAATTTAAGGGGACAATCTCCTCTTATCTCTTGGAAATAGCACAACATTTCTTATATTATTAATGTCAAGCATTGTCATTACAAGCCTATCACACCCAACGCCCCACCCAGAATGTGGAGGCATGCCATATTTAAAAGAATTGAGATAAAAATCAAATGCATCTGAATTTAAACCCTTTGATTCTATTGATTTTTTAAGCATATCGAGATCATGTATTCGTTGTGCCCCAGATGCAAGCTCCATCTTTCTATGCATCATATCAAATGTTTTACTAATTTTGGGATTGTCTTCATATGGCATTGCATAAAATGGTTTAATTTCAGTAGGCCAGTCAATAATAAAATAGTGAGATTCTCCACTTTCTTTAAAAACTCGCTCACCAATCGCATGTTCTGCAACTGTTCCAATATCTTCACCCCACTCAATAGTTTCATTTGTATCAGCATTTACAATCGCAATTGCTTCATCATATTTAATTTTTCTAAATGGTAGTTTTGGAATGGATAATGCAATATCAAGTGCATCAAGAGATGAAGCTGCATTTTCAATAACATGATTATAAATATATGCAATCATTTCTTCAAGAAGTTGCATTACGACCGCATAATCTAAAAAACTTGCTTCTATGTCGATAGATGTTGCTTCATTTAAATGTTTATGGGTGTCATGCTCTTCTGCCCTAAATATTGCACCAATCTCATACACTTTATCAAGCCCACCTGACATTAAAAGCTGTTTAAAAAGTTGAGGGCTTTGATTTAAAAATGCTTCTTTATCAAAATAAGTAATTGGAAATAGAGCTGTTCCGCCTTCTGTTGCAGTTGCTACAACTTTTGGAGTGGAAGTTTCAATAAATCCTTTATCTGTTAAGAAATTTCGTGTTGCAATTAATATTTCATGCCGAATTTTAAATATTGCAGTAGTTTTTGCTCTTCTTAAATCCATATATCTTGAATCAAGCCGTGTGTCCAATTCAGCTTCAACTTTTCCAGTTGTATCCATTGGAAGTGGAGATTCCGCACTATTTAAAATTTTTATTTCATTAGGTATTAATTCATATCCATTCGGTGCTTTATCTTCTTTTTTTACAGTTCCCATAATGGAAATAACAGATTCCCTAACTAATTTTCTTGCATTATTGAATAAATCAAGATCTATTTTTTTTTTAACAAGTGTAATTTGTGTAAATCCTTCGCGATCTCGTAAAACTACAAAACAAATTCCCCCAAGATCTCGTACTTCATGTACCCATCCTGCGACTGTTGCAATTTTACCATCCATTTCGATAGGATCTATTTCATTAGTATAATGTGTTCTATATTTTGATAATATCATAATTTGCCTTCATTCTTGTAATAAAGATAAAACTCCATTTCTTTTACTCTTTGCCATAATGCACAAAAAACATATGGCTTTATAATTTTTAAAAGAGATTATATAAGATAAGTACAAGATAATTGGAGAAAATCTTTAATAGCTCGTTCGGAAAGCTCATTCGGAAAGCTCATTCGGAAAGCTCATTCGGAAAGCTCATTCGGAACGAATGA
>JAAXQB010000288.1 GCA_012329085.1 Methanosarcinales archaeon
TGCACAAAATACAACAACATTCAACAAGCTGTGCAAATTCTTTTGCACAATATGGGGCATTAGAAGCGTTAAATGCATCACAAAAAGCTACACACGATATGTTAGATGAATTTAAGGAACGGAGAGATATTCTTGTGAATGGATTTAATTCGATGGGTATAAAATGTGAAGCTCCAGATGGTGCGTTTTATTTATTTGTGGATGTAAGTCAATTTAACACTAATGTATCAGATAATTTATTTATTGGGGATGTAGTTGCAAATACACTATTAAATAATGGGTTTGTTGCAACGGTGCCGGGTTCTGTGTTTGGCCCAGATAGTGGAAATTATATAAGAATTTCTTATGCTATTTCAAAAGAGCGGATAAATGAAGCACTTGATAGAATTGGTGCTGTTTTTAATTTATAATGGATGCACCTATTGATGTTTAAAGTAAATGAATAGTGGCGTTATTTTAAAAAGCTAATATTTATTCCATATATTTTTTTATAGCTCGTTTGGAAAGCTCATTCGGAACGAATGAGCGTATGAGAAAATCTTTGATTTTCGAACAAACGAGCGTTTGCTCATGATTGAACGAATGGGCGTTAGTATATTATTTGCAAATGCACACTTTTTAAAAAAGAAATATATTCCATAAAATTTATGACAGCTCATTCTCAAAAAGAATGGGTATTATATCGACTTTTTGTAAAATTTAATACTTATGAATATTCTTATTGTAACAGGGCATCTTTCAGAAAAAGTTGTAAGAGATGCAGTAGGAACAAAAGCAGATATTTTAATAATCAACGTAGAAGTTGCCGCATTTATTACACCACGAAAATTACTTAATACTTTGAAAAAGCAATCTATTAATAAAAAATATGATATTATTTTTGTTCCGGGAATTGCAAAAGGCAATTTTTTAAAAATTGCAAAAGAGCTTGATACTGAAATATACCTTGGTCCAAAACATGCATGCGATTTAAAGCATGTGTTATCTTATATTGATAAAATAAAATTTTCTTTGAGCACTCCTGCATGTGAATTAATATCTAATGTTAGAAAAGAATATGCATATGAATCATTGCAAAAAATTGAAGATGCTACAACTCCATTACTTACAATAAACAATTTAAAACTTGGTGGAGGAGTGCGAATGAAAGTGATGGGGGAGATTGTTGGTGCTACTTCTTTAAGTGATGATTTACTTGAAAAAAAGATTAATGAGTTTATTAAAAAAGGTGCCGATATTATAGACCTCGGAACTCCTCTCAATGAATCAATCGAAAATGTAGAAAATGCAATTAAAATAGCAAAATCTATTTCATGTGTGCCATTAAGTATTGATACGCTTGAATCAGAATTAATTGAAAAAGCACTTGAACTTAAAATAGACCTTGTGCTAAGTTTAAATGGAAGTAATATTGATATAATTGGCAAGAAAATTGCAAAATCTGATGTTGCGGCTGTTATAATTCCTGATTTGGATGATGAATCTAAAATAAATAGTCTAATAAAAAATATAAAACAAGCAAAATCTTGTGGAATTGAACGGATAATTGTAGATCCTGTACTTGATCCAATTGGGCATGGTGTTGCAGAATCTATTGCAAGATATTATGAATTTCATAAGAATTATCCAAATAGTCCTATATTTTTTGGTGTTGGAAATATTACAGAGCTTATGGATGTGGATTCGCATGGAGTTAATGCAACACTTGCAGGAATTGCGTCTGATGTTGGTGCAAGTATTCTTTTTACACCTGAATTTAGTACTAAAACAAAAGGTTCAATATCAGAACTAAAAACAGCATCTGAGATGATGTTGCTTGCAAAGATGAGAGGAAGCACCCCAAAGGATGTTGGAATTGACCTTTTGATTTTAAAAGAGAAAAGAAGACGAGAGGATGCAGAGATTGTTCATAAAAAAAATGTAGTTAAGGCTGTTTTGTTGGATAAATGGAGAGTTGATCCCAAAGGGTATATAAAAATAGGGATTGTGCATGATGAGTTAAATGGCGGAATAATTGTGGCGAATCATGAAAAGGTGTCAATTATTGGAAAAAAAGCACAAGAACTATATGAAACAATTCTTGAAATGGAACTTGTTTCAAGGTTAGATCATGCAGGATATCTTGGGCGAGAATTGATGAAAGCTGAGATTGCACTTAAATTTAATAGAAGTTATTCACAGGATGATGAGTTTTAATGATAAAAATTGATGAATTAAAATATGATGAAAAGGGATTGATTCAGGCAATTGCACAGGATTATAAGACAGGAGAAGTTTTAATGTGTGCATATATGGATAGAGAATCGTTAGAAAAAACAATTGAATTTGGAATTGTGCATTATCGAAGTCGTAAGAGAGGTTTATGGAAGAAGGGGGAGAGTTCTGGGCATATTCAGAAGGTGCATGAAATTCTTATTGATTGTGATATGGATGCAATCTTGATTAAAATTGAGCAAATTGGAGGGGCATGCCATACTGGGTATAGAAGCTGTTTTTATCGGAATATTGAAGGAGAAATTGTGGGGAACAAAGTTTTTGATGCGCGAGATGTTTATAAATAGAATGAAAATTGTTTTTTTAATTCATATTCCGCATCCTTGACAAAAATAGCAAAATGAATTTATAAATTTTGTAATAGTATATAATTTGTAGATTATATATTGAGAAAAATTTCTCATACGCTCATTTGTTCCAAATGAGCTATCTAAAATCAAAGATTTTCTCATACGCTCATTTGTTCCAAATGAGCTATCTAAAATACACCCACAATTTTTTTTATTGAAGATGAGGAATAAATACAAATCACATTTAAATTTAGGTTTTTAAATATTGATTTACGAAATTCATATTTTTTTATTACTCTCTATAATTTGATTCGCGCATTTCGGTTTAATTGACAGTAAAATGTTCATTTATTTCACATTTTATTTTTATTTTTGCATATAATTTTACAAATTATATACTCTATCAAAAATCAAAGATTTTTTCAAACTCATTCTGAAAGAATGAGTGTTTACGCTCATTCATTCTGATATGTGCTATAAAAAAATAAAGGAGTTCTAAAAACTCCCAAACGCGTTCTAAATTCCCATTGCTTTATTAGTCTTTGCTATCGATTTACTACCATCTTTTTCAAGTTCCATCATTGCACGAATTGCATCTACATTTTCAGGAATCACATCAGATTCTTGATGAATTGCTTGGAATAAATACAATTCCCCTTCATAAATAGATATAGATTCATTCCAGATACAATTCTCCCACATATCACCCCTTGGTCTCCCAATATCTTTCGCAAGCTCCATGATTTCAGCCGTTGAAGTAATTCCGCCTCCTACAAATCTAATACGAGATTGTTTTTCAAGTACGGTTTCAACATCTTTTGCAGAACATTCCGCATCAAGTTCAATATTGAGTGTATGGAGATGCATTAAAGTAGTTGGAAGTTTTACAGCCGTTGTTGTAATATTAATATTTGGCATAATTGTATTAAGATCGGGTCCATGATGAGAAGGCAATTTTACGGGATTTGGTACAATTGCATTAATTGGACCACTTTTAATATCCCCAGGATCTGCACCCCTCCTAAGCAAAGTTACACGAGTTTTTTTAATTCCAAATTCTTTATCAAGTGGATGCATAACTCTACATAATCCTGTTGTATTACATGAAACTACCCTTACAAAATCTTTACCAAATGATTCGTCATAATTTGCATTTGCATTAAAAGAAGTGCCTGCAATTGTATGCTTTTCACCGCCTTGCCAAATTCCTTTTACACCCTCTTTTTCATATAATTTTTTATATTCAGTTCCAACTCCGCCCGGCGTACAATCTACAACAATATCAGAATTTTTAATCATATCTTCAACTGTACCAGCTACTTTTATATCCATTTTATTAAATGAATTAACTCTATCTTCAAATGTATATACAGAATATCCCTTTTCATACGCAATCTTTGACTCGAAGTTAGGTCTTGTTTTTGAAATACCTACAAGTTCCATATCATTTTGTAAACTTACAGCATCTGCCACGCGTTTTCCAATTGTTCCATATCCATTTATTGCAACTTTTACTTTTGTCATAATATTTCCTCTTTTTATTTTTACACTTGTAAATTTTATTTTTCAATAACATATAATTTATAAAATTATATATTGAGAGAAATTTTTTCAATTTTTCATTCTTGTTTCTTTTAGGTTTGCTTTTGGCACATATATACTGCTACAGAATCCGTAAATATCACATTCGACTATTTTTTCGCATCTTTTACACATTCCATAAATAAATGTGTAAAACATTTTATCCCCTAGTTCTTTTTCATATTAAACATTCTCAATTATTAAAAGCTCACCTTTTGAAAAATCTATTTCTTTTATACTACCAGATATTGTTTTTTTATCGCCAAATATCTCTACACATTCAATTAAATTGCCATTTACAACAACTTTTGAAACAGATTCCATCACTGTTTCTTTTGTACCGCGTTTATCCACAATTATTTTTAATTCACACATTTTATACGCCTTTTGCAAACATAGTATCGATTTTAAATACAGGTATAGCCCACAAATTTCCTTGCATACTCTTTTTTAAATATTGGTTATGTTCTACATTATCCTGCTTATATATTGTAGATTCACTGCCAAATAACAATCGTGCAAGACTTGGTTGATTCATATCAACCACGGTTGGATCGCCTATAATTCCACCAAGTTCTGCTGCATAATAAATTGCATCTTGCAAATTTCCAAATCCATCGATAAGCCCATATTCTTTTGCATCATATCCTAATATTATCCGACCGTCTGCTATTCTATTTACTTCACGCGTGGTTAAATTTCTCCCATCCACAATTGTTCTCACAAATCTTCTATGAACTTGTGTTAAAATGTCATCAATCAAATCTTCCTCTTCATTAGTTAAATTTCTCCATGGTCCGCCCATATCTTTTTTATCACCAGAAGTAAAAACAATATGCCGTATTCCTTCTTCTTTGAAATAAGCCTCCCTATTTTCAAAAACCCATATAACGCCAATACTTCCTGTTAGTGTATCTTCACTTGCAATTATATGATCGGAAGGTGCAGATATGTAATACGCACCAGATGTTGCAATGTCGCCCATAGAGACCACAATTGGTTTTGTTATTCTTTCCATTTCTCGAACTATTTCTTGTGCCGCAGCAGGTGTGCCACCCGGACTGTTAATTCTTAAAACGATTGACTGTATAGATGAATCATCTTCTGCACTCCTTAAACTATTTATAATATCTCCTGATGTTGCAATTCCAAAACCACCCGGCATATTGCTTGATATTATGACACCTTGTATGTGAATTACTGCAACTGAATTGCCTGGCATTCCTATATAATCCATATCAAGAAGCCCAATTGCAATTAATAAAATTCCAATCACAAGCATTATTGACACAATTCCAATTAAAATAAATGCAATTGTTTTATTATTACTATTTTTTGAATTATTTTCTATTCCTTTTAGTCCATCCATATTTTTTTACACCTTTTATTTTTTATTGATTGTAGGATTATTACCATTCTGTTTATATATAATCTTTAAAATTAGATATTAAACACTTATTTTTTTAGACTGCCGAATAACATACACGCCCTTAAAGATAATGTGCAAACACGCACTTTCTTCAGGAATGTGCAAACGCTCATTTGTTCCAAATAAGCTATCAAAGATTTTTTTGAATCCAATATCCTTAAATAATTATTAATTCATAAGGTATTTAGTTATTTGCTTTTAATGATATTGTGAACCATATAAACCTAAAATTTACATCCAATTTAAAAGACTGTCAATTTCCTTTTTAGCCCCATTAATATCATCATCGCCATTATAAAAAAAATTATAATCTTTAATAATATTTTGATTCATTGTAATATGTTCAATAAATCCATACCAATAAACCACCATGCCCACACCATATAATTCTTCATATTCTTTAAGTTGCTTTTTAAGATAATATTTATGTGTAGAATCACATCCAAACATTGCTTTACTTTCAATCCATTCAACTTTTGTACTGTCAATTTTAATTGATTCTTTTAATAAAAAATCAGGGGTTTTTTTTGCCATAGAACTTCTAAGATCCGATTCGGTAAAAAAGGATATATTTTGATTTAATAGCCATTCTTGAATAAGTTTTTCACCAAGAAATCCTTTTTCATATTTCATTTTTTGTGCCAAAGGAGAGTAAAATATATCTGATTTAATAACTTCTTCAAGTTCAATTTTAAGTCTGTAATCTGAAATAGCATCCATATTTTTAAAGATTGTTTGTTTTGGATATCCCATCTCTTTTAATATCATTGATGCCATGAGAGTTGAAGGAATATCATTATTTTTTGCAATATCAATTATTTTTAACCCACTATTCCATAATAAAAGGTGTTTTTCACTTTTACTTTTTATTTTGTGATAATTTTTTTTAACAATCGTAGTCACTTTTTGATCCAATATGGTAGCCACAACTCCAACTGGTAAAGAAGCATTTTTTGAAACTTGAATAATATCTTCTTTCTTTTGTACAGAATTATATATCCATTGGTATGTATTAATATCCATTTTTGGTCTTGATTTTTTTATTATATATAATTTATAAAATTATGCAATTAGAAAAAATCTTTTATTTTTCATGATTAAACATTCTTTACATCTCTTTTTTCCACAATATTGTTTTGCATATTCTACAATCAATGCGTGAAATTCTTTATATATTTTAACATTTATTGGCAAATCATTTTCAAATCGATTTTGAAGTTTTGAATAATTTTCTTTAATTCCAATACATTTCATAATTCGCATAGTATATGTATCGATTACAAATTTGGGTTTATTTGCAGCATACAATATAATGCTATCTGCCGTCTCAAAACCAATCCCATTTAATGATAAAAGTGTATTTCTGAGTGCTTCTATGGGCATGTCAAAAATTTTTTTATCACTCTTAAAATGCCTTGCAATAGCAATTATGCGCGATGCTTTTTGCCTATAAAATCCAGTGCCTCGAATAAGAGTTTCAACAAGCTCTACCCTGGCATTAGAAAGATTTGAAACTTCTATTAATTCATATTGTTTTAGATTTGATATTGCTTTTTCAACATTTTCCCATTTAGTTTGCTGAGTTAAAATTGAACCAATCACTACTTCAAATGGAGAATTTGCAGGCCACCAAAAATCATGGGGCCCAAGTTCTTTTAAAAGAATTTTATATAAATTGTACAAATCTACATCAGATTCACTATCATCTAATCGATTTAGCATAATTTGTGCACAAGAAGACATTTTTTATAAGTAAAAATTTTTAATTACATATAACTTATAAAGTTATATATTTAACATTCATCCTTTTTGAGATTTCGTAACTCATTTGGAACAAATGAGTGTCAGTATAAAAATATATTAAATTTGTAATAATGAGGGCAAACAATCTTAATTCTATGAATCTATACTTGTTTTAAAATTAAGAATTATTTGTGTTTTATAATAGATTATTAATTTCAAATATACTCTTCTAAAATACTACCTATTATATGTTTAATATGATTTCAATAATATTTATAAGTATTGATTAATGTTAATCTTATTTTTTTATAGTAAAATAATTTTATAAATTAGATGCTAACGCTCGTTTGTTCCAAACGAGCTATCAAAAATCTTTGATTTTTAAATTAGACTTGTTGCGTAATAATTTATAATGCCGCAGCATATTGGGTTTTAAAAAAACTAAATTTGATTGTAGCATATCGATTCATGGCAATAAATTACTTTAATTTGCAACAAGTCTATTAATTATCCATTCAAATATAAAATATTGATTTTGTATTTTTAAACAATTTGAAATTTTTCCATTTCATACACTTGATTTATCTTAAAATAAACATAAGTCAAACTAAATGCGCATAATTTTTTAAATGTGTTTAATAAA
>JAAXQB010000080.1 GCA_012329085.1 Methanosarcinales archaeon
AAAATCATCAAAAAAATATTTATGTAATATAATTTCTAGCTCCAAAAATTGCACTTCCAATTCGTATCATATCACTTCCGTTTTTAATAGCAATTTTATAATCGCCACTCATACCCATAGAAAGAGTTTTAATTTCTAAGTTTTGCTTTTTAACTACGCTCGAAGTGACACTAGTTTTGAGTTTTTTAAAGAAATTATTTAAATTACGGAATTCATTATTTACTTGATTTGTATCATCAGTAAAACTTGCCATTCCCATAAGTCCAATAATTTTGATGTTTTTTAATTGGATAAGCTCTTCATTCTTGATAATTTGCTCTATTTCATTAAAAGTTAAACCAAATTTTGTTTCTTCTTTTACAATTCTTACTTGTAAAAGGCAGTTGATAACTCGATAGTGTTTTTTGGCTTGCTTATCAATTTCTTTCAAGGTCTTAAAACTATCAACGCCATGAATTAAGTGAACAAAATGAGCCATGTATTTCACTTTATTTCTTTGTAAATGCCCAATCATATGCCATTGAATGTCTTTTGGGAGCTCTTCATGTTTATTGACCATTTCTTGTACTTTATTTTCGCCAAAGTTTTTATGCCCCGTATTGTAGGCTTCTTTAATATCTGCAATGGACTTTGTTTTTGTAACAGCAACTAACTCAACCTCTTTAGGTAGTGTTTTTTTTAAAGCAATAAGATTCTCTTTTATTAGCATGTTGCTTGAAATTAATGGTGTTATTTTAATTGAAATATTGTTAGCCCACTTCTTAATTTTGGCTCTACATAAGTACTTTTTGGAGGCATTGTTAAGTTGTTATCTGCAACAGATTTTAACTGCTTAACAGAAACTGGAAATAAGCCAAAACCTACTTTAAACTTACCTGAATCTACCTCATTTTTTAATTGTAATGTATTGATAACTTCAGGCTTGTATGTAATTTGATTATCATTACTAAGATCATCTATTGCTAAAATAGGTTTTAAAATGGTTTTATATAAAACCTGAGGATCTAAATCTTCAAGTGCATCCGTAATTTTATAAATAGAATTACGCAAATATAATTTATAGTATTCACCATCTAAATACATACTAAAATGATGTTTTTTTGATGGCTTATAAAACTGTTGACCTAAGTTTTCAACTTTAAAATATACATTTAACTTTATTAAAAACTCTTCTTTTGATAAGTTGTTTAAAGTTTTAACAAAACGGTTAAAAGAAGAAATTTTAAGGCAAGATTCAGGTATTAAATATGCCATAAAATATTTATAACAATCGTCTAAGTGTAAGTTGTTTTCTTTTGCTATTTTTTTGTATAAATAATGTGATGAAGCTGTGCGATGATGTCCATCAGCAATATAAATTGCATCCATTTTTTGAAACTCTTCTTCTATTTGTTTTATGTCATTATCACTATCAATCAACCAAAAAAGATGTGTTCGGTTTTTGTTGGTAGTAAACTCGTATTCAGCTCTTTGTGATTTGTATTTTTGATAAACTGTATTTAAAAAATCATTATCAGGATATGTAATTAATACAGGTTCTGCATTAAAGCCAGTAATATCAAGATAATGACCAAATAATGCTTCTCTATCTTTTAAAGTTTTTTCGTGCTTTTTAATAACATTTTTTTCATAATCTTCTAAGCTTGTCAACGCAATAATACCCCAAAAAGTAATGTCGCCATAAGTTTTTTGATGCAAATAAAAATTTGGTTTAGCTTCTTTTATAAAGATATTTGTTTCTAAAAACTCACAATAACGACTGTGTACCATTTTAAATCGCTCTTCACCAGTTACATGTTTTTTATATTTAAAACCAGGTTTTAGTATGTGTAAAAATGAAAAAGGATTGTGTTTTAAAATGGTTTTCCGCTCAGTTTTATCATAAATATCATATGATCTAGTGGTTACCAATGCAACTTTATCTCGTGTAGGGCGTATTGCCCTGAAAGGTTTAACTATTGCCAATTTTTTTAATTTTTAGTTAAACAAAAATAGAGATTAATTACATGATGGTGTAATTAATCTCTATTATATTTTTAAAATTACTTATTAGGGATTAACCTAAAATTTTAATAATCTGAGATGCTAATTCTTCTCCAATTCTATTTTGTGCTTCGTTAGTTGCTGCACCAATATGTGGTGTTAATGAAATATTTGGGTTCATTAATAATTGTATTTCTGGAGTTGGTTCTTTTTCAAAAACATCTAATGCAGCGTTTGAAATTTTACCATCTTTAATTGCCTGAACTAAAGCAATTTCGTCAATAACTCCGCCACGAGCGGCATTAACAATACCTGCGCCTTGTTTCATTATATCAAATTCTTTGGTAGAAATAACATAACCATCTTGTGCAGGAACGTGTAATGAAATAAAATCTGCCTGTTTTAACACATCTTCTTTAGAAATTGTATCAACTGTAAAGTTAACAGTTTGCCCGTCGAAAAAATCTAATTCTAAATTTGCACTATCAATAAAAGGGTCAAAGGCTACAACTTTCATACCTACGCCTAAACCTACTTTTGCTGTTGCTTGACCAATACGACCAAAACCTAAAATTCCTAAAGTTTTCCCTTTTAATTCAACACCTTTGGCGTACGCTTTTTTTAATTCTTTAAATTTTGAATCTCCTTCTAAAGGCATATTTTGATTTGAATCGTGTAAAAATCGTACCATCCCGAAAAGGTGTGCAAAAACCAATTCGGCTACTGAGTGTGAAGAAGCAGCTGGTGTATTGATAACTTTTAATCCTTTTTCGCGAGCATAAGCTACGTCAATATTATCCATACCTACACCACCACGACCAATAATTTTTAAAGATGAGCAAGCGTCAATTAAATCTTGCCTTACTGTTGTTGCGCTTCTTACTAATAAAACATCAATGTTATTTTCATTGATATAGTTTTCCAATTGTTCTTGTGCTACGGTTTTTAAAATTACTTCGAAACCTGCTTTTTTTAGAGCTACAACTCCTGAAGTTGCAATTCCGTCATTTGCTAATACTTTCATATTCTTATTTTTATTTTGTTGTAATTATCTTTAGGTAATTCCGCGAAAGCGAAAAAATATTATAAATTTTTCATAATATTTATTAATACTTGAATACTTTCAATAGGCATGGCATTGTATATACTTGCACGGTAGCCACCAACGGATCTATGACCGTTAATTCCACTAATTCCAGCAGCTTTCCACGCTTTATCAAATTGTTCTTTTTTACTGTCATCTGTTAATAAAAAAGTAACGTTCATGTTAGAGCGGTCTTCTTTTGCTGCTGCTCCTTCAAATAATGGGTTGTTGTCAATCTCATTATATAGTAATTCCGCTTTAGCGATGTTTTTCTTTTCAATTGCCTCAAGCCCGCCCAAATCTTTTAACCATTGTAAGGTTAGCATTGAAACATAAACAGGAAAAACAGGAGGTGTATTAAACATACTATCTTTTGAAATATGCACTTGATAATCAAGCATAGAAGGTATTTGGCGACCGTTCTTACCTAAAATTTCATCTTTAACAACTACTAAAGTTGTGCCTGCTGGTCCCATATTTTTTTGAGCTCCGGCATAAATCAAATCAAATTGTGAAAAGTCTAATTTTCTAGAAAAAATATCAGAACTCATATCGCAAACTAATAAGGCTTCAGTTTTTGGGAATGTTTTAAATTGTGTTCCGTAAATGGTATTGTTACTAGTACAATGCACATAATTTACATCTGTAGATATGTTATAGCTTTTTGGTATATAATTGTAGTTTTTATCTTTAGATGAGGCAATTACTTCAACTTCGCCTAATAGTTTAGCTTCTTTTAATGCTTTTGCACTCCATGCGCCAGTATCAATATATGCTGCCTTGCCATTTTTTTTCATTAAATTATATGGGGCCATTAAAAATTGCAAGCTTGCACCGCCTTGTAAAAATAATGCGGTATAACCTTTGTTTTCAAGGTTTAGCAATTCAAGAACCAAAGCTCTTGCTTTATCCATCACGGCAACAAAATCTGCACTACGGTGGGAGATTTCAATTAATGATAAATTTAGATTGTTAAAGTTTACAACTGCATTTGAAGCTTGTTTTAAAACTTCTTGTGGTAAAATGCATGGTCCTGCACTAAAATTATGTTTTTTCATCGATAAAAATTTTTACTCAAAATGTAATGAGTGGATTGATTTATAATAATGCAAAATTCTGAAATTTCTTTTAAATAATAGGTGTAAAATCTTTAAAAATTACATTAAATTTTTAGTAATTGTTTAAAAGTTTTGTAAGATTGTAAATGAAGTTTGTTTTTAATATGATTTTTTAACCTGTTGAGTAATAGTATTATGGTAAGTTAGTTAATTGATAACCTTCTATTTTACTCTTAGTCAAAACATTTTACTTATTTAATAATGTAAAATTTCTAGTGCTTATTGCTACCAAACTTCTTGTTAGTCTTTTTTATTGAGAACGCTAAGTAAATTTAATTTTCTATTTTGATTAATAATACCTAACTACCTGTAATATTATAATTACCATCTAATAACAACACTTCCCCAAGTAAAACCACTACCAAAAGCAGCAAGTACAACCAAATCATTATCTTTAATTAGGCCTTTTTCAAAAGCTTCTGATAAGGCAATAATTATGGATGCTGCAGTTGTATTACCATAATTCATAATATTATTATAAACTTGGTCATCTCTTAATTTGAATTTGTGTTGTACAAATTGTGAAATTCTTAAGTTAGCTTGATGTGGTATAAATAAATCAATGTCACTTGAAGTTAAATTATTTGCAGTTAAACCTTCCATAATTACTTCGCTAAAACGTACTACAGCATTTTTAAAAACAAATGTGCCATCCATAAATGGGAAATAAGAAACATCTTCACCATTGGAGGCTAAAATTTTTGGAACCCAATTTTTGATACTTGGAGATTCAACAATTAACTTATCAGCATATTTACCTTCGCTATGTAGGTGTGATGATAAAATACCCTTATTATTGTCTTCAGTTCTTGAAAGTACACAAGCACCGGCACCGTCACCAAAAATTACAGATACACCTCTGCCGCGCGTTGTTTTATCTAATCCATTAGAATGAAACTCAGCACCAATTACTAAAATATTTTTATACATACCAGTTTTGATAAACTGATCGGCAGTTGAGAGTGCATAAACAAACCCAGAGCATTGATTTCTTATGTCAATAGCGCCAATTGTAGGCATATCAAGCATTTCTTGTATTTGTACACCACAACCAGGAAAATAATAATCAGGGCTTAGCGTTGCAAATACAATAAAATCAATATCATCTTTGGTTAAACCTGCTTTGTCAATAGCAATTCGAGCAGCTTTTGCGCCCATTACTGCTGAGGTATCGTCACTGTCTTTTGATATCCAATGTCTTTCTTTTATTCCGGTGCGTTCTTGAATCCATGCATCATCAGTTTCCATTATTTTTGAAAGGTCATCATTAGTCACTACATTTTCTGGCACATAAAACCCAAGTCCAGTTATTTTAGAATTATACATATATATTCTTGTTTTATTATTTTAATAATGTTTGTTATTTGCAATTTTAATAAAAAATTAAGATATAATTTAAAAAAAACACAAAAATAATTTTAGTAATTAAGATTAGTTTAATAAAATTAATCAAATATAAGAATTTACATTAACTATTTTTTGAATATTTGTAAAGAAACACTTGCAATAGTATTATATTTTCTGTCACCTTGTCAGAAAAAAATGTTTGGTATTTATTTTGATTGAAGAGATGTGTAAATATTTAAAAAATTAAACACAAAAATATAATTATGGCTAAAGGAAAAATTAATGTAGCAGTTGAAAATATATTTCCATTGATAAAGAGATTTTTATACTCTGATCACGAAATATTTTTAAGAGAATTAATATCTAATGCTACAGATGCAACTTTAAAACTAAACCATCTTGCTTCAATTGGCGAATTTAAAGGCGATGTTAATAATGTGCAATTAGAAGTGAAGATTGATAAAGAAGGTAAAAAACTTCATATTATTGATCAAGGTATTGGTATGACCAAAGAAGAAGTAAAAAAATACATTAATGATATTGCTTTTTCGGGTGCTGAAGAATTTTTAGATAAATTTAAAGATGAAAAAAATGATTCAGGAATTATTGGTCATTTTGGTTTAGGTTTTTACTCTTCATTTATGGTAGCAAAAGAGGTTGAAATCATAACTAAATCATACAAAGAGGAAGATGCTGCACATTGGGCCTGTGATGGCTCACCAGAATATTCTTTAAAAAAATCAAGTAAAAAAGAAAGAGGAACAGAAATCATTTTACATATTGATGATGATTCTTTAGAGTTTTTAGAAGAAAGTAAAATTAGTGAACTGTTGTTAAAATACAATAAGTTTATGCCAATACCAATCAAGTTTGGCACGAAAGAAATTGCCGATTCTAATCATAAACCAAAAACTACAAAAGATAAAGAAGGTAAAGAAACTACGGAAGATCAAAAAATGATTACCGTTGATAATATTATTAATAATCCGAATCCAGCATGGACCAAACAGCCAGCTGATTTAAAAGAGGAAGATTATAAATCTTTTTATCATGAATTGTATCCAATGCAATTTGAAGAGCCTTTATTTAATATCCATTTAAATGTTGATTATCCATTTAACCTTACGGGAATTTTATATTTCCCTAAAATGACAACCAACATTGATATGCAAAAGGATAAGATACAGTTGTATCAAAATCAGGTTTATGTGACAGATAATGTAGAGGGAATTGTACCTGAATTTTTACAAATGTTAAGAGGTGTTATTGATTCACCTGATATTCCGTTAAATGTTTCTCGTAGTTATTTACAAGCTGATGGTGCTGTAAAAAAAATAGCATCTTATATCACTAAAAAAGTAGGAGATAAGCTAAGTTCATTGTATAAAAATGATAGAAAAAGCTTTGAAGAAAAATGGAATGACATTAAAATAGTAATTGAATACGGTATGTTGTCTGAGCCTAAATTCTTCGAAAAAGCGCAAAAATTTGCTTTATATCCAACGGTTGATGATACTTATTTTACTCTTGAAGAATTGAAAGAAAAAATAAAAGCATCTCAAACAGATAAAGATGGTAATATAGTTGTTTTGTATGCAACCAATAAAGATACACAGCATAGTTTTATTGAAGAAGCAAAAACTAAAGGCTATGAAGTATTGTTGTTAGATTCTCCAATAATATCACACTTGATTCAAAAAATTGAAACTGAAAACTCTGAACTGTCTGATAAAAAAAGCCCGATTAAATTTGCCCGTGTTGATGCTGATTCTATAGATAAACTAATCCCAAAAGAAGAAAATCAAATTTCAAAATTGAGTGATGAAGATCAAGAAAAACTAAAAGGTTTTGTAGAAGAAGTTGTTCCAGGTGAAAAATATACGGTTCAGTTAGAGGCATTAGATTCAAAATCGAGTCCGTTTATTATTACGCAGCCAGAATTTATGCGTCGTATGAAAGAGATGCAGCAAACTGGCGGAGGCGGAATGATGGGAATGGGTAATTTTCCAGAAATGTATAATTTGGTGGTGAATACCAATAGCGATTTGATGCAAAAAATATTAAAAGCAAAAGCAAAAAGACCTGAATATATCAATCAAGCTTTAGATTTGGCAAGATTATCGCAAAATCTTTTACAAGGAAAAGAAATGACTGATTTTATTAAAAGAAGTTATGATTTAATGAAGAGTTAATCTTTTTGATGTAAAATTTATAATTGAAAAACCCTCGATGAAAATCGAGGGTTTTTGTTTGAAATTTAATTTTTTTATTCCACAGGGAAATCAAAATATGTATTTGGGTACGGTTCTTTTTCTAAGGTAAAATGCCACCACTTTTTTGGGTGAGATTTAAAACCATGTTTTTCCATTCTTCGCTTTAACAACATACGAAGTGAATGTTGGTTTTTGGTAATGCTTTTAGTTTCAATGCCTGATACTTCATCAAATAAACCATATGGGCTGCCCATATTTAAAATATGGCGGGTTTTTAAAGAAACAATAGTTAAATCAACAGTGCTACCTCTACTGTGTTCTGATCTTGCTGAAAGGAACCCTCTAGCAAAAATATCTTTTTTATCAATGTTTGGGTAAAACTCTGCTTTCATAGTAGTGTCACTTGCATCTTTAGACCATCTAGTAAATTGATCAACAGCTCTTTGTGGTCTGTATGCATCAAATATTAATAATCCAAATCCAATTTTATTTAACTCATCTTGTACTTTTTTTAATGCATTAGCAGCTTCTTTGGTTAAAAGAGCTTTAGGCGCATTATAACCATCAATAGGTCTGCCAATAAAATTATGTGAACCATAATATCTTAAATCAGACCTTAAATTAGGTATCAATTCTTTTAAATCAACAAAATCTTTTTTTGTTGGAGGGTCACCGATATTATTTTCACTTATATTGGTAAACCCAAATAGAGTTAGTACAATTAAAAATTTTATTATTGTATTCAATTTCATATTGCAATTGTTA
>JAAXQB010000208.1 GCA_012329085.1 Methanosarcinales archaeon
ATCGCGTGCTTTGTTCCAGCTCAAAAAGAGAATATAAATAATCTTGAAGATGGCTTTTATTTACTTCTTCTAAACTAATAGGAATAGAGGCACTAGAAGGATTAGAAAACAACCAGACCTGGTAATTATGAAGGTCTCTTTGGTAGGCAACCAAAGTGTTTTCACTCAACCCATCTACTAAACGAAGTTTTTGAATAAAAGCTGTAATATGAGATGACAATTGTAATTTTGACATAATGAAATAGGTGTAAAGTATCTTAAACTCGCATCCCTGTTTAGAAATTGGATATAGAGGGCAAGGGGTGGTGCTATATGCCAACTTTATAAGCAGGGATGCGGGTTAAATAAAAAAGGCGTCCAGTTGGACGCCTTTTTTAAAACTTAAATATGACTATTTAACTTTTTCTTTAATACGAGCAGCCTTGCCAGAAAGCTCTCGAAGATAATAAAGCTTGGCACGACGAACCGCTCCACGGCGTTTAACTTCAATCGCGTCAACCATTGGGCTATAGGTTTGAAAAGTACGCTCAACACCTATACCATGAGAAATCTTACGCACAATAAAGGAAGAGTTTAAACCACGGTTTTTCTTGGCAATAACAACGCCTTCAAAAGCCTGCAACCTCTCGTTTTTACCTTCTTTTACTTTAACTTGAACAATAACAGTATCTCCTGCACCAAATACAGGAATTTCTTTAGTCATTTGCTCTTGTTCAATACGCTCAATAATACTATTTTTCATTTTAAAAATACTCCAAATTAGAAAGGTTTTTCAATTTTTTCTAAATTTATTTTTATCCAACATTCGCTACGAAATAAATTCCTAGCCAGAGGTTAAATCTGAATTTTTCTATAAATCAGGACGCTTTTGCTTCGTTCTGATTATTTTTTCTTTTTCTCGCCAAGCATTAATCTTAGCGTGATTTCCTTCTAATAAAACGCTAGGCACTTTTAAACCATCAACTGTTTCAGGGCGAGTATAGTGCGGACAATCTAATAGACCGTCTGCAAAAGAATCTTGTTCTGCCGACTGATTATGACCTAACACTCCAGGAATTAAACGAATCATTGCATCCATTAACATCATTGCTGGTAGCTCACCGCCACTCACAACAAAATCACCAACACAAATTTCTTCATCAACCTGAGTTGCAATAAATCGCTCATCAACCCCTTCATAACGCCCACAAACTAGAGTTATATTAGTTTTTTTTAAAAGTTCTGCAACTTTAACTTGGGTTAATGGCTTGCCTTGAGGGGATAAGTAGATAACAAAAGTCTGCTCTTTAGTCTTCTCATTGCTATCACCTTCTTTTGCCGACAACGCAACATCTTCTTTAATTGCATCCACCGCTTCTTTTAAGGGTTGATACATCATTAACATGCCTGGCCCACCACCATAAGGACGATCATCGACCGTTTTATGACAATCCGTGGTAAATTTACGAGGATTCCATGTTTTAAGAACATAGCAACCTTTTTGTAAACCTCTACGCGA
Organism: Methanosarcinales archaeon; assembly: GCA_012329085.1. The sequence goes on from JAAXQB010000208.1 coordinate 1,499, forward strand.
AACGCCAGATTCAGTTAAAGCACTGAAAGTTTCAGGAAAAAGGGTTATGACATCAAAACGCATGCAATTAATCCTAAAAACTATGCTTTATTAGGCTTAAAATCATCAGACTCTAAATCCCAATTTACTATTATTTGCTTAGATTCAATATCTATATTAATAATAAAGTTTTCAAATACAAAAGGAATCAAAGTAGAAGATTCCGAATCATCAGGAGCTACGCGTAAAACATCATGAACACCTGTTTCAACTATCTCAATCACTTTTCCTAACTGAACATCATCTTGATTTTTTACTGTACAATCAATTAAATCACGCCAATAAAATTCATCAGTGTCTTCTAACTGACTAGCATAAATAGAAATATCCGTTCCCATGAAGGTTCTGGCGATTTCACGATCATTTAAGCCATCTAGATGAGCCACAACCAATTTACCACCTTGCAACACCTGACTTTTAATCACATTAAAAGACTGCCACTCGCCTTTTATTTTTAACAACCAAGGAGAGTAGCTTAAAATATTTTGCCGTGGATCGGTATGAGAAAAAACCTTAACCCAGCCCTTTACTCCGTAAATACCATTGATTTTACCGACTAATATTTTCTCATCAGACATTTTATTAGACATGATTACAGATAAAATTATTGGGCTAGAGTTTTAATAACTGATTTCACACGCGGGCTAATTTGTGCACCTTGGCTTACCCAGTGTTCAATACGCGCTGTATCAAGACGAATTTTCTCTTCATTACCACGAGCCATAGGATTATAAAAACCTACCTGCTCAATAAAACGACCTGTTGTACTGTTGCGTTGATCTGCAACCATTACACGATAAAAAGGCTTCTTTTTTGCACCACCACGGGCTAAACGAATAACGACCATAATTTCTCCATTCTTGATCAGCGATGTTAGGCAGTGCCTAACAACAAATTCTTCTACGAAAAAGACGATTCTTTTTCTGCTTATTCTCTCGTAAAAACATGAGAAGCGGAATTATAAATTAATTAGCTTTATTTATCAATTTTTTATAGGCACTCTAAAATATCTTAAGGAAGCACTTAACAAAAAACCCCATTATTTTAATAAAATAACAGGGTTTTTAAATTAAGGCATTTACACTATGGGAAAGCTAATAAAACTACCACTACCAATTAATTCTTGTCTTTATCTACAATTTTATTGGCGGCAATCCAAGGCATCATTTCACGCAATTCTTTACCTACTACTTCAATACCATGCTCGGCATTGTTGCGACGAGCTGCTGTCATGGATGGGTAGCCAGATTGACCTTCAAGAATAAACTGCTTGGCATATTCACCAGACTGGATATTTTTTAATGCAATACGCATAGCTTCACGAGATTCTTCGTTAATAACTTTAGGTCCCGTAACATATTCACCATATTCAGCGTTGTTTGAGATAGAGTAGTTCATGTCAGCAATACCACCTTCAAACATTAAATCAACAATCAATTTAAGCTCGTGCAAACATTCAAAATATGCCATTTCAGGAGCATAACCTGCGTCAACTAAAGTTTCAAAACCTGCCTTAACCAGCTCAACTGCTCCACCACATAGTACGGCTTGCTCACCAAATAAATCAGTTTCACACTCGTCACGGAAAGTCGTTTCAATAATTGCAGTGCGACCTCCCCCTATACCAGAGGCATAAGATTTAGCAATTTCTTTTGCATCACCAGAAGCATTTTGATGAATGGCGATTAAATCTGGAACGCCGCCACCTCTAACAAACTCTGAACGAACTGTATGCCCTGGAGCTTTAGGTGCAATCATAACCACATCTAAGTCTTTGCGTGGCACAACTTGATTATAAATAATAGCAAAACCGTGAGCAAAAGCTAGCACCGCACCTTGCTTAATATTAGGCTCAATTTTTTCTTTGTAAAGTACTGATTGAAATTCATCAGGGGTTAAAACCATGACAACATCTGCCCCAGAAACTGCGGTAGCAACATCTGCTGTTTTAAGACCGTAAGCTTCTGCTTTTTCAATTGAAGAGGACCCTTTACGCAGACCAACAACGACATCAACACCAGAATCTTTAAGATTGGCTGCATGAGCATGTCCTTGCGAACCAAAACCAATAACAGCCACTTTTTTGCCTTGAATTATAGATAGATCACAATCTTTATCGTAATAAACGTTCATGCTTTTTCCTTTAATTTTAATAAAAATAATTTTAATAAAAACAGTACGCAAAAACGCACTTTAAACTTTTTACAAATGCAATGACTTTTCACCACGCATTAGCCCCACCGCACCCGATCTAACTGTTTCAATAATAGCATTTGGTGCAATAGCTCCGATAAAAGCATCTAATTTTTGCGATTCACCTACCATCTGAATGGTATATACCGTTGAATTTACATCCACTATTGAACCACGAAAAATATCGGCTAAACGCTTTAGCTCTTCACGCATTTCGCCTGTTGCAACAACCTTAATCAACATAAGCTCGCGTTCAATATGAGATCCTTCAGATAAATCAACCACCTTAACCACATCAATTAAACGATTAAGATGTTTAACAATTTGCTCAATATCATGCTCTGAACCACTGGTTACCAAAGTTAAACGCGACAAAGTTTTATCTTCTGTTGGAGCAACTGTTAAGGTATGAATATTATAGCCTCGAGCCGAAAACAGCCCTGATACACGCGATAATGCTCCCGATTCATTTTCCATTAGCATTGAAATAATATGCTTCATTTATACTTTTCCTATACCAAAATCATTTCATCAAGCCCTGCTCCAGCAGGAACCATAGGGTAAACATTTTCTTGTTGGTCTGTCAAAATATCAACAAAAACTAAACGGTCTTTTAGCTCTGGAGAAAACACTTCTTCAAGTTGCTCTTGTAACTTTTTAGGGTCTTCAATGCGAACACCAACATGACCGTAAGATTCTGCTAATTTAACAAAATCGGGCAAAGAATCCATATAAGACATAGAGTAACGGCGTTCATAAAAAAACTCTTGCCATTGACGAACCATGCCTAAAAAACCATTATTTAAACAAATTATTTTAACTGGAAAACCATATTGTAGGCAAGTTGAAAGCTCTTGAATATTCATCTGAATAGAGCCTTCGCCTGTTACACAAATAACCGTCGCGTCTGGAAACGCCAATTGAACGCCCATTGCCGCAGGAAACCCAAATCCCATTGTGCCTAAACCGCCAGAATTTATCCAACGCCGTGGTTCGTCAAACTTATAATACTGGGCGGCAAACATTTGGTGTTGACCAACATCAGAAGTAACATAAGCATCTCCCTTAGTTACCTTGTGAACCATTTCCATTGCTGCTTGTGGTTTAATTTTTTTACCAGATTTATCATAAGCTAAACAATCCACTGCCCGCCATTTGTCTATTTGCTCCCACCAAGATTCTAATGCTTCTGTATCAACAGACTTATCTGCTTTAGACAATACATTCAGCATTTCAAGTAAGACTTGATTCACCGGCCCTACAATGGGAATATCAACCGCAACATTCTTAGAAATAGAGGCTGGATCTATATCGACATGAATAATTTTTGCTTCAGGACAAAACTTTTCTAAATTTCCTGTCACTCTATCATCAAATCTTGCACCTATCGCAATAATTAAATCTGAATTATGCATGGCTAAATTAGCTTCATAGGTTCCGTGCATTCCTAACATTCCCACAAATTGCTTATCACTTTGTGGGTAAGAACCCAGCCCCATTAAGGTATTGGTGATGGGATAGCCTAATTTTCTAACAAAATCTCTTAGGGTATAAGAGGCATTATCTATAACCACTCCTCCACCTGTATAGAAAACTGGCTTTTTTGCTTCAAGCATCATTTCAACTGCTTTTTTTATTTGCCCACTATGACCTTTTGTTACAGGTATATAAGAGCGTAAATCAACTTCTTGTGGATAATCATAGGTGCTTGTGGCGACTTGGACATCTTTGGGAAGATCAATAACAACAGGACCGGGTCGGCCAGTTGTGGCTATATAAAATGCTTTTTTGAGCGTATCGGCTAAATCATTAACATCCCTGACTAAAAAGTTGTGTTTTACGATAGGTCTTGTAATCCCAACAGTATCTATCTCCTGAAAGGAATCTAAACCAATCATAGAAGTAGGTACCTGCCCAGTAATAACAACCAACGGAATAGAGTCCGTAAAGGCTGTTGCAATACCTGTTACAGTATTGGTAGCACCAGGTCCTGATGTTACAAGAGCCACCCCTGGCTTACCTGTAGAACGAGCAAAACCATCTGCCGCGTGAACGGCAGCTTGCTCATGACGCACTAAAATATGTTTAAGTTTATCTGCATCCGTATCAATGGCATCATAGATTGGCAAAGCTGCCCCTCCAGGATACCCCCATATATGTTCTACACCCTCATCTTGCAAAAAATGTACAAGAATTTGGGCACCCGTTAATTTCACAACAACTATCCTCTAAATTTAAGACCCCTTAAAGAAACATTAAATAACTGTAAGGATTCCGTAAAAATTAAATAAAGTATTTTCACTCTTAAGGAAGAACTTAATAACTAAGGTTAGAATTAGGCTGAGAAAAACGAGTCGCTATTTTTGCTGAAATGAGGCGTAATAGTTAGCTATTGCAACGAATTGCAGTGAAAATATCGGCACTTTTTACCAGTATAAAATAATCTTAGTTATTAAGCGATTCCTAAAGAAGCTTGAATACTATTATGAAGCTTTTAACGATATACAAATTTTGGTGCCCAAAATAAAGTAGTTAGTGAAAAGGTTTTTACTGCAGTTTTTTTTTGGGCTTATTAAATTGGTCATCAACTCATAGGAGAAATCTATGGCTAAGAAATACGAAGCGGGTGTAAAAGATTACCGCGAAACTTACTGGCAACCGGACTATGTTCCGCTTGATTCTGA
>JAAXQB010000147.1 GCA_012329085.1 Methanosarcinales archaeon
TACAAACTATATTTATTTTTTTATTAATTTCCCCCTTATTTTAAGCATCTCTTTTTTGATAACTACCTGTTCGTTTTTCGATTTCTCAATAATATCTGCAATTTTAAAAAAGTATTTATAATTTTCTTCATTTAAGTTAAAATGTTCAAAGCGTTCTCTAAATAAACTAACTGTTAACAAAATTGAAATACAGCAAAGCCGTAAGTTTACATGTGGGATAGCAAATCCGTAAAGGGCATTTGTGTCACCTTTTTCAAGTTCTTTTTCTAATGTAGATAAAATAAGTTCAACAATCTTATTAATTGTTTCTTTAGACATTGGAAATATTTGCAAAATCCGATTAATTAAAGCTAATCTATCTGAACAAGTTTCTTGTTCTAAAAATGATAAACTTTTATTTTCTAAATCTTGAAAAAAATTATTAAAGTTTTCTAAATCAAGTTTGTCAAGTTTTTTTATAATCTCAAGATAAAAATTCTCTACATCTTCAGAATAATAACCTGCGATTTTAATAGAACTTATCGCTTTATCTAATTCTTGCTTTAATTTTTTTTTAAATATCTCAATCTTTTTTTCCATACCTTAATATTTAATTTATTTAATCTTTTTCATAAAGTTTTCTGAAATCTTGTTTTATATTTTTCGCTATTTCGCCATCTTTGAATTTATATTTCAAGACTCTCTTGAGCATCGTGTAACATTTCTTGACACTGATCCATTATTTTTGTAAGATTCGCTATTATTTCTGGATAATATTCTTCAATTTCTTCTTTAATCTCAATAATCTCATCGTCAGACAACATTTCGCCCCCTTCTTTTGCCTGACTAATGTTTATTTCTTTTATTGTTCTTTTGAGAAACTCATCTTCATCTCTTATTCCTTCATAAAGTTTATTGCCTCTAAAATCACAATAACGAATGATTCCTATATCTTCAACTACACAACTCGCTAAACGGGAACTCTTAGGATGAGGAAAACCTCCATCTTTTTCAAATTGCTCATAATCCTCAACTCCAAACCCTTCGGGAGGACACATAATATCTACTATTCGGAGATTACCATCATCATCTAAAACCTCATTCCATGCATGCGCATAGTTTCCTATATTTTTTGGAGTCATCATATATCCTTGTCTAAAAACACTATTTAATCCTGCTTCTTTTGCTAATTTGTGAAATAATAAAGCACGATGACGACACGTTCCCGCTCTAATATCTCCTAATTTTATCTCTTTTCTTTCCTTTTCCATGTTTCTTACATTTCTATTTATCTCAATAGAATTATCTTCGCCCATTTGACGAAAGACCCTTAGGGCAATCTTATAAGTCTTTTCATTTATTGATAAATCTGGATTTTCTCCTAATTCTCTTGCCCACTCACACATTCCTTTTAATTTATTATCTGTTCTAGTATCTATAATTACTACCTCTGCGAATCTTTCGTCAAAAGTTCCAGTTTCTGGATTTATTTTTAAGAAAGCATCAGATCTAAACAAAGAAAAAAATCCTTGATATACAACACCATTCGCAAAATTTTCATCAAAAGCATCTTTATTTAAAATTTTTATGCTTTGTTTTATGGCTTTTTCTTTTTCAATATTTTTTTCCATCCAATTTATTCCATCACCTACCACTTCTGCTGGGTCTAAATTATTTTCTTGTTCCCTACCTCGAATGTTTTGATTGTCAAGGGGTGGTGGTGCTTCAAATGATTTAAATGACATAAAAATATAAAAACTAAAAGTTAATGACCTTGTCTTTAGTTATTATTCTGAATTATTTACCCCTCTATTTTCTTTAATAAAGATTTTCCTGTCATTATGGCTGGCTTGGGGATATCCATAATTTCTAAAATCGTTGGGGCTATATCTCTTAATCCCCCATTCTCTAAATTATATTTTTCTTTACTAACAAAAATAAAAGGGACTGGATTGGTTGTGTGAGCTGTAAATGGTTCGCCATTATCGGCAATCATCTTTTCTGCATTTCCATGGTCAGCGATTATTAATATCTTATCATTTTTCCCTAAATTTTCAAAAATTTTTTTAAGACAAAAATCAACCGCTTCAACCGCTTTAATAGTTGGTTCAAGTTTTCCAGTATGTCCAACCATATCACAATTGGCATAATTTAATACAATAAAATCATATTTTTTGGTTTTTATCAAGCTAATTAATTTGTCTGTTACCTCAAAAGCACTCATCTCTGGCTTTAAATCATAAGTACTAATCTTTGGCGACGGCACCAATATCCTATCCTCAAAGGGCAGAGGATCTTCTCGTTCACCATTAAAAAAATAGGTTATGTGAGCATATTTTTCAGTTTCAGCTATTCGTAATTGCCTCATTTTTTTTTGACTCAATATTTCTGCCAATGTCTCTTTTATATATTCGATTGGAAACAAACTAGGAAAGTTAAAAGTTTTATCATATTCAACCAAAGACAAAAAATCAACCTTTAAAGATTTTTTTTTCGTGAATTCTAATCTGTTTTCTGATAAAGCAAGGCTTAATTGTCGGGCTCTGTCTGGTCTAAAATTATAAAAAACAATTAAGTCATTATCTGAAATTGGCTTAAAGTTACTTGAAATTATTGGCGTAACAAATTCATCGGTTACTCCTTTTTTATATTTTTTTTTCAAACTTTCTATTAAATTTTCAGACTTTTCGCCAACGCCATTCACCAAAGCATTATAAGCAATTTCTATTCTTTCCCATCGTTTATCTCTATCCATTGCATAAAATCTACCCATCAAAGAAATAACTGGGGTACCTTCATTTTTGGTCCAATCACTCAAATCAATAACTGCCTGTTTTGGCGAAACATCTCGACCATCTAAAAAAGCATGAATATAGATTTTTTTTATCTGTTCGTCTTTGGCTACTTTAATCAAAGCCTTGAGATGATTTAAGTTGCTATGAACCCCACCATATGAAAAAAGTCCAAGAAGATGCAGAGACTTATCTCTCTTTTTTAGCTCTTTAAGTTTTTGTAAAAAAAGTCTATTTTTAAAAAAAGTTTTATCTTTAATAGACTTATTAATTTCGGTAAGTTTTTGGAAAATAATTCTACCAGAACCGATTGTTAAATGTCCGACTTCTGAACCTCCCATCTGTCCATCA